>NZ_JBJDRK010000002.1:0-134936 GCF_044987405.1 Microbacterium sp. ZW T2_14
GCACCGTCGTGGGTTCGTGGGCGGTCCTCCTCGCCGCCGCCGCGACCCGGGTGCTCGCGGCAGGGCGGAGCGCCGTCATCGCCGTTCCGGACCACCGTGACCGCGCGCAGCTCGAGGCCGCCCTGTCGAGCCGCATCCCGGCCGACGCCTTCGTCCGTGACGACGCGAAGCAGAGCGGTCCCGCGCGGTATGCCGCGTTCCTGCGCACCCTCGCTGATGCGCCGTGCGTGGTGATCGGCAACCGCTCCACCGTGTATGCGCCGGTCGCCGAGCTCGGCCTGATCGCACTGTGGGACGACGGCGATCCTCTCCTGGCGGAGCCGCTCAGCCCGGGCGTCCACGCCCGTGACGCGGCGCTGCTGCGTCAGGAGCTGCACGGCGGCGCGCTGGTCTTCGCAGGGCATACGCGCACCACCGATGTGGAGCGGCTCGTCGCCGTGGGCTGGGTGCGCGATCTTCCGGCCGCGCGCCGGCTGAGTCCGCGCGTGGTGCTCAGCGCGAACCGGGAGGGCGAGTCCCGCGCGGCGCGCGTGCCCTCGTCGGCCTTCGCCGCCGCACGCGCGGCTCTGGCGGAGGGTCCGGTCCTGGTCCAGGTCGCGCGTCCCGGGTACGCACCGGTGCTGGTCTGCGCGAAGTGCCGCCACCCCGCCCGGTGCCCGCATTGCGGCGGGCCCCTCCACGCCGCGCGGCAGGGTGCGGTCCCGACCTGCTCGTGGTGCGGTCGCGCGGCACACGCGTGGGCGTGCCCCGAATGCTCCTCGACCCTGCTGCGCATGGCCTCCTCGGGCAGCGAGCGGACGGCCGACGAGCTGGGCAGGGCATTCCCGGGGACCCGTGTGATCATCGCCGACGGCGATCATCCGGTGACCGAGGTGGACGCGCGTCCGGCCCTGGTGGTGGCGACGCGCGGCGCCGAGCCGCTCGCGATCGGCGGCTATCATGCGGTGATCCTGCTCGACGGCGATCGGATGCTGATGGCCGAGGACCTGCGCATCGGCGAGTCGTGCCTGCGCTGGTGGTCGAATGCGGCAGCCCTGGCCGCTCCGGGCGCCCCGGTGCACCTCGTCGGTGTCGGAGGCGAGGTCGCCCGCGCGCTGGCGACGTGGACGCAGGCGGCCTACGCGCGCGCCGAGCTCGCGGACCGCGTGCCCCTGCGGATGCCGCCCGCGGTGCGGGTCGCGGCGGTCGAAGGCCCGCGCCGGGCCGTCGACACCGCTCTGGCCGAGCTCCGCCACGCCGTACCCGAACTCGACGCCGAGGCGGTGCTCGGGCCGCTCGCCCACGGCGAGTCCGTCCGCGCTCTGGTGCGATTCGACTACGGCCTCGGGACGCGCGTGACCGAGACCCTGCGGGCGTCGGTGGTGAGCCAGGCGGTCAAGGGTCGACGGCCGGCGAAGGGGCGCACGCCGGGCGCCGCCCATACACTGAAGGTCCGGGTCGACGTGCCCGACCTCGACCTCTGACCCTCGATCGTTCAGGACCGTCATGCGCCTCGTCTTCGCCGGCACGCCCGAGCCCGCCGTGCCGTCATTGCGGCGGCTCGCCTCGGGTCACGACGTCGTCGCCGTCATCACCCGCCGGGACGCCCCGCTGGGGCGCAAGCGCGTGCTCACCCCCTCTCCCGTTGCCGCCGCCGCGGAGGAGCTCGGCATCCCGGTGATCCGCGCCGACCGGCTCGATGCGACCGCGACGTCCGAGATCGCCGCCCTCCAGCCCGAACTCGGGGTGATCGTCGCCTACGGCGGTCTGGTGCGCGAGCCGCTGCTGTCGACGCCCGCACACGGGTGGATCAACCTGCACTTCTCGCTCCTCCCGCGCTGGCGCGGCGCTGCGCCCGTGCAGCACGCGCTCATCGCGGGCGACGCCCGCACCGGCGCGAGCGTGTTCCAGCTCGTTCCCGAGCTGGATGCCGGCGACGTCTTCGGCGAACTCGCGATCGACGTGCCCGCAGACGCCACGGCGGGGTCCCTGCTCTCGGCGCTCGCCGCGGACGGCGCGGCACTGCTCGCCGACGTCGTGGACGCGATCGCGGGAGGATCCGCGGTCTCCCAGCCGCAGGTGGGCGAGCCGACCTACGCGTCGAAGCTCGGCGACGACGACGGCCGCGTGCGCTGGGACGAGCCCGCGGAGGCCGTGCTGGGGCGCATCCGCGGCGTCACGCCCGAGCCCGGCGCCCACACGACCATCGACGGCGCGCGGCTCAAGGTGCTCGCCGTCGCACCGGCGCCCGCAGGAGCGCCGCAGCTGGCGCCCGGCACCCTCGCCCTGCACGAGGGGCAGGTGCTCGCGGGCACGGCATCCGCGCCCATCCTGCTCGAGACCGTTCAGCCCGCCGGCAAGGGCGGCATGCGCGCCGCGGACTGGTGGCGCGGCCTGCGGAGCGCCGCACCGGTGGCGGGATCATGAGCCGCACCGTGGCGGCACGCCGCGTCGCCTATGAGACCCTGCGGGCGGTGCACGAGTCCGACGCCTACGCGAACCTCCTGCTGCCGACCGCGATCGCCCGCGCCGGCCTCACGACGCCCGACGCCGCCCTCGCCACCGAGCTCACCTATGGCACCCTGCGCCGCCAGGGGACGTACGACGCCGTCATCGAGATCGCCGCCGACCGGCCCATCGCCGACATCGACCCGGCCGTGCTCGACGCCCTCCGGCTGGGCGTGCACCAGCTGCTGTCGACCCGCGTGGCCTCGCACGCCGCGGTCAACGAGTCCGTCGAACTCGCGCGGTCCGCCGGCGGACGGGGCGCGGCCGGCTTCGCCAACGCCGTGCTGCGCCGGGTGTCCCGCGACACGCCGGGCGACTGGATGACGCACGTCGCCGAGAGCGCGCGCTCCGACGACGAGCAGCTCGGCCTGCTGTTCTCGCATCCGGTGTGGGTGGTGCGCGCCTTCCGGCGCGCGCTGGCCGCCGAAGGTCGCGCGGACGAGCTCGAGGCGCTGCTGATGGCTGACAACGCGTCGCCGCGGGTGACGATGGCGGCCCTCCCCGAGCTCGCCGATGTCCCCGAAGACACGCGCCGCACCCCGTTCTCGCCGATCGGGTTCCGGCTGGGCGGCGGAGACCCCGACTCGATCGTGCGGGGCTCCGGCGGCCGCATCCGGGTGCAGGACGAGGGCTCGCAGCTGGCAGCCCTGGCGCTCACGCGCGCCTATCCGGTCACGGCAGGGGAGCGATGGCTCGACCTGTGCGCGGGGCCCGGTGGCAAGACCGCGGTGCTCGCTGCGGAGGCGCTCGCGCACGGCGCGTCGCTCGAGGCGAACGAGATCTCACCGGCGCGCGCAGGGCTGGTGCGCCAGGCACTGGTCGGGGTGCCTCTCGACGTGCCGGTGTCGGAAGAAGACGGCCGGCTGCGTGCGCAGGACGCTCCCGAGACGTACGACCGCATCCTGGTCGACGCGCCCTGCACCGGCCTCGGTGCCCTCCGCCGCCGCCCCGAGGCGCGCTGGCGCAAGGCCCCGAGCGACGTCCCGGCGCTCACCCAACTGCAGCGCGAACTGCTCACCGAGGCGGTGAGCGCCCTCAAACCCGGTGGCGTGGTGGCCTACGTGACGTGCTCGCCCCATCTCGCCGAGACGTCGGGCGTCGTAGCCGACATCCGCCGCGAATGGGACGGTGCGATCGAGGAGCTCTCGGCACGGGACGTCATCACCTCGCTGTCGGATGCCGACCCCGGCCTTCCGCCGCAGGCAGACGGCAGCGGGCGCGCGCAGCTCTGGCCCCACCGCCACAACACCGACGCGATGTCGGTGTCGCTGCTGCGCCGCGTCTGAGCTGCCGCACGCGCCCCGCGCTCATTCGCGCAGGTGGATCCCGTGGGGCATCTGCTCGAACTCCGCCCGCAGCGCGACGAGCGCGGCGCTGTGCGTGCGGCCGAGGTCGCGCGCGTCGACGGTGACCTCGGCGCCCTCCGGCAGCGACTCGGCCAGATCCCGCAGCACGGCGACCACGCGCTCCGTGCCCGCGAGGCCGAGCTCGCCGCCCAACCGCAGTACACGGCCCTCGTCGGTGTCCTGCACCGTGAACGCCGGGACGGCGACGCTGTCGTGCGGCTCCAGCGTGTGCATGCCGAACCGCTCGGCGAGGGTCTCGAGCAGGGCGATGCCCCGCACCGAGTTGCCGTGGGCATCCAAGCGCGGGCTGAACGCGGCGACGCCGAACTGCGAGGGTGCGACGGCGAGGAGGCCGCCACTGACGCCGCTCTTCGCCGGCAGCCCGACGCGCAGCAGCCACTCGCCGGAGAAGTCGTACATGCCGCAGCTCGTCATGATCGACAGCACGTCACGGGCCACGACCTCGGCGACGACCCGCTCGCCGGTGACGGGGTTGACCCCGCCGAACGCGAGCGTCGCCGACATCACCGCGAGGTCGCGCACCGTCACGAGAAGCGAGCACTGCCGGAAATACGTCTCCACGGCGACGTCGACCGATCCCTCGAGGGCTCCGTGGGAGCGCAGGAGGTGAGCCAGCGCGCGGTTGCGATCGCCCGTGGCCGATTCCGACGCGTACACCTGCTCGTCGACCCACAAGGACCGCCCGGCGAAAGCCGAGAGACCCTGCGCGATACGCGACGTGCGGTCGTCGACGCTGTCGCCGGGGATGAGCGCCGACGTCGCGATCGCGCCGGCATTGACCATCGGGTTGGCCGGGCGTCCGGTGCCCGGCTCGAGGCTGATGGCGTTGAACGGCTCGCCGCTGGGCTCGGCACCGACCTTGCGCAGCACCGCCTCGCGGCCGCGATCGGCGAGCGCGAGAGCCAGGACGAACGGCTTCGAGATCGACTGGATCGTGAACTCGTGCCCGGTGTCGCCCACCGCTCTCACACGGCCGCGGGGACCGACCACGGCGAGCGCGAGATGCTCGGGGTCGGCGGCGGCGAGCTCAGGGATGTAGCCCGCGGGCGCGCCGTCGCGGAGCGGACGGATGTCGTCGAGGACCTCGTCCAGAAGCACGGTGATGGGGTCCACAGGTCGACCATAATGGACGGGTGCCCCCGATCGACGAGAACGGCCGCCAGGTCGGCATCCGCATCAATCCCAGCATCCTGGCCGCCGACTTCGTCAACATGCAGACGGAGCTCGCGCGGATCGCGACCGCGGACTTCGTTCACGTCGATGTGATGGACAACCACTTCGTCCCCAACCTCACGTTCGGGCCCCAGATGGTCGAGCGCATCCAGGCCACGAGCCCCGTGCCACTCGACGTGCATCTCATGATGACGAACCCGGACCGCTGGGCGCCCGGCTACGCGGAGCTCGGGGCGGCGTCGGTCACGTTCCATCTCGAGGCGGCGAAGGAACCGGTCGCCCTCGCGCGCCGACTCCGCGAGATCGGCGCACGCGCCGGCGTCGCCGTGAAGCCGGCGACCCCCGTGGACGGTCTCTTCGACCTCCTCGACGACTTCGATCAGATCCTGGTGATGACCGTGGAGCCCGGCTTCGGAGGGCAGTCGTTCATGCCCGAGACGATGCCGAAGCTCCGGCGCCTGGCCGACGAGGCGCGCCGGCGCGGGTCGTCGGTCTGGCTCCAGGTCGACGGCGGCATCGGCGAGTCGACGATCGCCCAGGCGGCCGAGGCGGGCGCCGACACGTTCGTCGCCGGCTCCGCCGTGTTCGGTGCGAGCGATCCGGCGAACGCCATCACCGGGCTCCGGGCGTCCGCCCGCAGTCACGCACACTGACGCCGGGACCGCGCGTCACCGAGCCGAGAGGGAGCGCATGGCCACCGACGACGAGGTTGCGCCGACTCAGCCCGTGCCACGCCGCCGACGCGACCGCCTGCTCGACGCCTACAGCGGTGAGCACGCGGTGTACGGCCTGGTCCTGGTCACGGCGCTCGTCGCGGTGGGATGGGAGGAGGACACCGACTTCGAGGTGCTGCTGTTCGTCTTCGGCACGGTGATCGTCTTCTGGCTCGCGCACATCTACGCCGCGGTCGTCGCCAGTCGCGCGGAACGCCCCGCGAAGCCGCTCGCTGCCGCGGTCCGCGATGGCGCCCGTCATTCCTCGGGGATGCTCGTCGCGATGCTCGTCCCGGCCGCACTGCTGCTCCTGGGCGCGCTGGGGCTCGTCGAGGAGTACACCGCGTACTTCCTCGCGCTGGGCAGCGGCATCGTCCTCCTCGCGGTGATCGGCTACGCGAACGCCGCGCGCAACGGCAGCTCCTGGCCCTGGCGGATCGCCGGGCTCCTGGCGACGACGCTGCTGGGCGTGCTGGTGATCGGACTGAGCATCCTGGCCCACTGAAGGCCTGGCCGGCGGGGCCCATCGCGTCACGCGGCGCCGCGGCATCCGTCTCGTTCGATACCCTGGCATGGTGAAGACGTTCGACACGCTGTACGCCGAGCTCGCTGCGAAAGCGGCTGAGCGCCCCGAGGGTTCGGGAACCGTCGCGCAGCTGGACGCGGGCGTGCACGCGATCGGCAAGAAGATCGTGGAAGAGGCCGCCGAGGTGTGGATGGCGGCCGAGTACGAGTCGACGGATGCCGCAGCCGAGGAGATCTCGCAGCTGCTGTACCACCTGCAGGTGCTCATGCTCGCGAAGGGGCTGAGCCTCGAGGATGTCTACCGACATCTCTGAGCCGGCACCCTCACCCGTCCTCGAACCCGAAAGCCACGCTGCCATGCTGCGAATCGCCGTGCCGAACAAGGGATCGCTCGCCGAGACCGCCTCAGAGATGCTCCACGAGGCGGGCTACACCGGACGCCGCGACCCCAAGGACCTCCACGTCATCGACCCTCAGAACGAGGTCGAGTTCTTCTATCTCCGTCCCAAGGACATCGCCACCTACGTCGGCTCCGGCGCACTGGATGTCGGCATCACCGGCCGCGATCTGCTGCTGGACGCCCGGATGCCCGGCGCCCGAGAGATCGAGCAGCTCGGGTTCGCGGCATCCACGTTCCGCTTCGCCGCGCCCGCCGGCCGCTTCTCGGAGGTGACCGACCTCGAGGGTGCGCGCATCGCGACCTCGTATCCGGGACTCGTCGACGCCTTCCTCGACGAGCACGGCGTCGCCGCCGACCTCGTGCCGCTCGACGGCGCGGTGGAATCCGCCGTCGAGCTCGGCGTGGCCGACGCCATCGCCGACGTCGTCGAGACCGGCACCACACTGCGCCAGGCGGGCCTGGACGTCTTCGGGCCCGTGATCCTCAGATCCGAGGCGGTGCTGATCGGCGCGCCGACGGAGGCGGAGGGCATGGAGACGCTGCTGCGGCGTCTCCGGGGCGTCATGGTGGCGCAGCGCTACGTGATGGTCGACTACGACCTGCCCGCCGAGCTCGTCGACGCGGCCGTCAAGATCGCCCCCGGCATCGAGTCGCCGACGATCTCGCCGCTGCGCGACGCCGCGTGGGTGGCCGTGCGCGTCATGGTGCCCCGCAAGGGCGTCAACCAGGTCATGGACGCGCTGTATGCCATCGGCGCGCGCGCCATCCTCGTGACCGCGATCCACAACGCGAGGCTCTGATGGCTCTCGTCTGCCGCGTCATCCCGTGCCTCGACGTCGCCGCGGGGCGGGTCGTCAAGGGCGTCAACTTCCAGAACCTGCGCGACATGGGCGATCCCGTCGAGCTCGCCCGCGAGTACTTCCACCAGGGCGCCGACGAGATCACCTTCCTCGACGTCACGGCGACCGTCGACGAGCGATCCACGACCTACGACGTCGTGCGGCGGACCGCCGAGCAGGTCTTCATCCCGCTCACCGTCGGCGGGGGAGTCCGCTCCGCCGACGACGTCGCCCGCCTGCTGTCGGTGGGGGCGGACAAGATCGGCGTGAACTCCGCGGCGATCGCCCGCCCGCCCCTCCTGGACGAGATCGCCGACCGGTTCGGCGCGCAGGTGCTCGTGCTCTCGCTCGACGTCAAGCGGGCCTCGCCGGAGCTGCGGGACCGGGTGCCCTCGGGCTTCGTCGTCACGACGCACGGCGGCCGCACCGAGACCGAGCTCGACGCGCTGGAATGGGCGCGCGAGGCCGTCGAGCGCGGCGCGGGGGAGCTCCTCGTCAACTCGATCGACGCCGACGGCACGAAGCAGGGCTTCGACCTCGAACTGGTGGCGCTGATGCGCGAGGTGGCAAGCGTGCCGGTGATCGCGTCGGGCGGGGCGGGCTCTGCCGCCGACTTCGGCCCCGCCATCGCCGCGGGCGCAGACGCGGTGCTCGCGGCATCCGTCTTCCACTCCGGCCAGCTCACCGTGGGCGACGTCAAGGCCGCGATGGCCGCAGACGGCATCGCGGTGCGGGAGGTGACGGCATGAGCGACACCGTCGAGGAGCGCATCGCCCGGGTGACCTTCACGGCTGACGGCCTGGTCGCCGCCATCATCCAGCAGTGGGACACCCGAGAGGTGCTCATGCTCGGATGGATGGATGCCGAGGCCCTCCGCCGCACGCTCACCGAGGGTCGCGTCACGTTCTGGTCGCGCTCGCGGCAGGAGTACTGGCGCAAGGGCGACACGTCCGGCAACATCCAGCTGGTGCGCGGAGCGCGTCTCGACTGCGACGGGGACGCCGTGCTCGTGCAGGTGGAACAGGTCGGACCCGCCTGCCACACCGGCACCCGGACGTGCTTCGACGCCGACGACCTCGACGCCGTGCGCGGCCCGGAGGCGGTCGCGTGATCCGCAGAGCGCGGCTGCTCGCCGTCGCGGCGATGGTGCTGTGCGGAGCGCTGGGCGTGATCTCGTCCACCCAGACCTGGCTCACCGTCGTCCTGCAGGACGGCGCCCGTCACGCGCTCGAGGTCCCCGGCGCCTCCGCGCTGCCGGTGCTGGCGCCGCTCAGCCTGGCCGTCCTTGCGCTGGGCGCTGCGCTGTCGATCGTCGGACGGGTCCTGCGCTACGTGTTCGGCGCGCTGGCCCTGCTCATCGGCGGCGTCCTCGCATGGCTCACGGCGCGCATCGTGTTCGAGCACCCGGTCTCGGCCGTCGCCTCGGTCGTCACGGAATCCACCGGCATCGCGGGGGAGTCCTCCGTCGCGAAGCTCGTCGCGTCCATCGACGCGACGGCGTGGCCGGCGGTGACGCTCGTGGTCTGGATCGTGCTGATCGCCGCCGGCTGCTTCGTGCTCGCCACCGCCCACGGCTGGTCGCGCACCGGCCGTCGCTACCGCACCGACGACGTGTCGCAGCCCTCCGCCCCTGCGGGCATGCGAAGCCGGGCGGAGGACGGTCCGCGGCCCCACGACGCCGCAGGATCCCGCGCCATCGACGACTGGGACGACCTGTCGCGTGGCGGGGATCCGACCGCCTGACCGCTAGACTGGCGGCGGCCGCGCTTCCCAGGATTCACGAGGAGACACCCATGAGCAACAACATCGGCGACCCCGGCCACGGACACTCGCCCGCCGCCTGGACGGCCGTCGTGATCATGCTGGTGGCGGTCGCACTCGGCACCCTGTTCTACTTCCTCGACATGCCTGTTCTGGTCTGGGCCTCCGCTGCCCTCCTCGTCGTCGGCGCCATCGTCGGCTGGGTGATGTCGCGCGCCGGCTACGGCGTGAACGGCTCGAAGTACGTGGCGAAAGAGCACTGATCGTGCTCGCCGACCTGACGGCCGGCGCGGTTGAGGATGCCGAGGCCCGCGCCTCGGTGCGGTCCCTGGCAGCGGTCGAGGCCGCAGCGCTGGCGCAGCGCCCCGCGATCGACGCCGTCGCCGCCCTCGCTCCCGCCGACCGGGTGAAGATCATCGCCGAGGTGAAGCGGGCGAGCCCCTCGCGCGGCGACCTCGCGGCGATCCCCGATCCCGCCCTGCAGGCCCGCCGCTACGAGGAGGGCGGGGCCTCCGCGATCTCCGTCCTCACCGAGGGCCGGCGCTTCAAGGGCAGCCTGGCCGACCTCGAGGCGGTGAAGGCCGCCGTCACCCTGCCGGTGCTCCGCAAGGACTTCATCGCGACCGAGTACCAGGTGCTCGAGGCCCGCGCCGCCGGTGCGGATCTCGTGCTCCTCATCGTCGCCGCGCTCGAGCAGGAGGTTCTCGCCCGCCTGCACACGTTCACGCGCGAGCTGGGCATGACCGCGCTCGTCGAGACGCACTCGGCCACCGAGGTCGACCGTGCCGCCGAGATCGACGCACAGCTCATCGGCGTGAACGCTCGTGACCTGTCGACGTTCCAGCTCGACCGCGACCTGTTCGGGCGACTGGCGGAGCGCATCCCCGCAGGTGCCGTCCGCATCGCCGAGTCGGCGGTGCTCGCCCCGGCCGACGTCGCCCACTACCGCGCGGCCGGCGCCGACGTCGTCCTCGTCGGCGAGGCGCTCGTCACCAACGATCCCGTATCCACGCTGCGCGCTTTCCTGGAGGCGGGCGGCGGCGATGCACTGAACGAAGGAAGGGCGAGGTCGTGAGTCTTCGCGAGGCCCCCGGGCCGCTGTTCGGCGAGTTCGGCGGGCGCTACATGCCCGAATCCCTCATCGCGGCCATCGACGAGCTGTCGGCCGAGTACGAGGCGGCGAAAGCCGATCCCGCGTTCCAGGCCGAGTTCGTCCGGCTGCTCCACTCGTACGCGGGCCGCCCCTCACCGATCACGGAGGTGGCGCGGTTCGCCGAGCACGCCGGGGGAGCGCGGGTGTTCCTCAAGCGCGAGGACCTCAACCACACCGGCTCTCACAAGATCAACAACGTGCTGGGCCAGGCGCTGCTCACCCAGCGCCTCGGCAAGACCCGCGTGATCGCCGAGACGGGCGCCGGCCAGCACGGCGTCGCCACGGCGACGGCCGCGGCCTTGTTCGGATTCGAGTGCACGATCTACATGGGCGAGGTCGACACCGAGCGCCAGGCACTCAACGTGGCGCGCATGCGGCTGCTCGGCGCCGAGGTCGTGCCGGTCAAGACCGGCTCGCGGACCCTGAAGGACGCCATCAACGAGGCGTACCGCGACTGGGTCGCCAGCGTGGAGACGACCAACTACATCTTCGGCACGGCCGCCGGACCCCACCCGTTCCCCGCCATGGTGCGCGACTTCCAGAAGGTCATCTCCGAAGAGGCGCGCGCACAGCTGCTCGAAGAGGCCGGCCGGCTTCCGGATGCCGTCATCGCATGCGTCGGCGGGGGCTCCAACGCGATCGGCATGTTCGATGCGTTCCTCGATGACGACGTGAAGCTTTACGGCGTCGAGGCGGCCGGTGACGGCGTCGACACGCCGCGCCATGCCGCATCGATCGAGCGCGGGCGCCCCGGTGTGCTGCACGGCGCCAAGACCTTCGTGCTGCAGGACGATGACGGCCAGACCGTCGAGTCGCACTCCATCTCGGCAGGACTCGACTATCCGGGCGTCGGCCCCGAGCACGCCTGGCTCGCCTCGATCGGGCGCGCCGAGTACATCCCCGCGACCGACGACGAGGCGATGCAGGCTCTCCGGCTGCTGTCCGAGACCGAGGGCATCATCCCCGCGATCGAGTCGGCGCACGCCCTCGCCGGCGCCCTGCGCCTCGGGCGCGAGCTCGGGCCGGACGCGATCCTCGCCGTGTGCCTGTCCGGCCGCGGCGACAAGGACATGGACACCGCCGCCCGCTACTTCCACCTGTACGACGCCGCCGCGGCCGCGGCCGCGGCTCCGGACGACGCCGGCGTGGTCGCGACCCCGCCGGCCGACGACGCCGCCAAGGGAGAGGGCACCAAGCTATGAGCTCGCGTGTCTCCGCCGCGATCGACGCCGCCCACGCTGCCGGGAGGGGCGCGTTCGTCGGGTACCTGCCCATCGGCTTCCCCGACCTCCGCACGAGCATCGATGCGGCCGTCGCTCTCGCCGAGAACGGGGCGGACATCCTCGAGCTCGGCCCGCCCTACTCCGACCCGGTGATGGACGGCACGGTCATCCAGGAGGCGACCCAGGCGGCTCTCGCCGGCGGCTTCCGCCTGCGCGACACGTTCACGGCGGTGCGCGAGATCACGCGCCGCACCGATGTGCCGGTGCTCGTGATGACGTACTGGAACCCCGTGCTGCAGTACGGCGTCGACCGTTTCGCCGACGACCTGGTCGCTGCAGGCGGAGCAGGCCTCATCACGCCCGACATCACGCCGGAGGCTGCGCCCGAATGGCTCGCCGCCAGCGAGCGCACCGGGCTGGACCGCGTCTTCCTCGCCGCGCCGACATCCACCGACGAGCGCCTCGAACTCATCGTGCGGAGCTCGACGGGCTTCGTGTACACGGTCTCGACGATGGGCATCACCGGCGAGCGGGCCCAGTTGGATGCCGCCGCCCGCACGCTCGTCGCCCGCCTGCGCGACCACGGGGTCGAGCACGCGTGCGTCGGCATCGGCATCTCAAGCGCGGATCAGGTGTCCGGTGTCCTCGAATATGCCGACGGCGCCATCGTCGGCACCGCGCTGGTGCGCGCGCTGCGTGACGGCGGGATCGACGGGCTCGCCGAGACCGCGCGCCACCTCGCCGCCGGCACCGCGCGCAGCGCGAACTAGACTTCTGAGGTCGGCGCGCGCGCCGGCCCCTCCCGCACGGATCCAGCAAGGACACGGTTCTCCCATGATCACCGCCGCCGCGAGCGTCGTCGCCAGCATCCCGAGCCCGTCGATCAGCTACTTCGACATCGGGCCCCTGCGGATCCACATCTACGCGCTCTGCATCATCACGGGGATCATCGTCGCCGTGCTGTGGACGAATGCCCGCCTGACCAAGCGCGGCGCCGAGCCGTGGGTCGTCATCGACATCGCCCTCCTCGCCGTGCCGCTCGCGATCATCACCGCTCGGATCTACCACGTGCTCACGCACTGGAGCTTCTACTTCGGCGAGGGCGCGAATCCGCTGTCGGCCCTGTACATCTGGGAGGGCGGCATCGCGATCTACGGCGCCCTCATCGGCGGTGCCGTCGGCGCCTGGCTGGGCTGCCGGTGGACCGGCATCCGCTTCTGGACCTTCGCGGACGCGCTCGCCCCGGGTCTGCTCCTCGCGCAGGCGATCGGCCGCTTCGGCAACTGGTTCAACCAGGAGCTGTACGGCCTGCCGACCGATGTGCCGTGGGGCCTGGAGATCGACTATCCGAACCCCGCCTGGCCCATCGGGCTCCCGGAGGGGACGCTGTTCCACCCCACGTTCCTCTACGAGGTGCTCTGGAACGCCCTGGGCGTCCTGGTGATCGTGTGGGTCGGTCGCCGCTTCCGTCTGCAGTGGGGACGGCTGTTCGCCGTCTACCTGGTCTGGTACAGCGCGGGACGCATCGTGTGGGAGTCGATCCGCATCGATCCGAGCGACATCTTCCTGGGACTGCGCACCAACGTGTGGGCCGCCATCCTCGGCGTCGTCCTCGGTGTCGTGATCTTCTTCGTCCAGAAGCGCCGCCACCCGGGTCTCGAGCCGTCGCCCTATGTGTCCGGCCGCGAGTGGAACGCCGGACAGGCTGTACAATCGCAGAACACCGACGACTTCGTCGACGTCAGCGAACCCCCGACGTCCGAGGTCGAAGAGGTCAGAGCCACAAGCACCCCTGCCACCAAATAACGCCGCTCAGTTCCCCGAGGAGCGTGCGCCCAGGGCCGACGTCGTCCCATCTTGACTATCAACGTGAGGACGGTAGGTATGGCTTCGAGCCCCCGTCACGACGCCTCTTCGGAGGCGGACTTCCCCGCTTCGTCCGGCCGCGCCGGCTTCCCGCAGAAGCAGGGGATGTACAACCCTGCCTTCGAGAAGGACGCCTGCGGACTGGCCATGGTCGCGACCCTCCGCGGCGAGGCGGGCCACGACATCATCGATCTGGCGCTGACCGCCCTGCGCAACCTGGAGCACCGCGGTGCCATCGGCTCGGACGCCGGCACCGGCGACGGCGCGGGCATCCTCACCCAGATGCCGGACGCCTTCCTCCGCGCGGTGGCCGGCTTCGAGCTGCCGCCGGTCGGGGAGTACGCGGCCGGGATGGTGTTCCTCCCGCGCGACGCCGACGCTCGCGCGGTGCAGAAGACGGGCATCGAGCGGATCGCGGCATCCGAGGGCCTCACCGTCCTCGGCTGGCGCGAGGTGCCGACCTCTGACGAGAACCTCGGCAAGCTGGCCTTCGCGGCCCGCCCGGTCTTCGAACAGCTCTTCGTCTCGCACCCCGCCTCCGGCGAGCGGGCGGCGCTCTCGGGCATCGCGCTCGACCGCCGCGCCTACCGCCTGCGCGCTCGCGCCCGCACCGAGCTCGACGCCTACTTCGTCTCGCTGTCGGCGCGCACCCTCGGCTACAAGGGCATGGTCACGACCCTCCAGCTCGAGCCGTTCTACCCCGACCTGCAGGACGAGCGCTTCGCCTCCGAGCTCGCGGTCGTCCACTCGCGCTACTCGACCAACACGTTCCCGTCGTGGCCGCTCGCGCAGCCGCTGCGCATGCTCGCGCACAACGGCGAGATCAACACCGTGAACGGCAACCGCAACTGGATGCGCGCACGGCAGTCGCAGCTCGAGTCCGAGCTGCTCGGCGACATCCGTCCGCTGCTGCCCATCTGCACCACGGGCGCCAGCGACTCCGCCTCGTTCGACGAGGTGCTCGAGCTCCTCACCCTCACCGGCCGCAGCCTGCCCCACGCCATCATGATGATGGTGCCGGAGGCATATGAGAAGCAGGCCGACATCGACCCGAAGCTGCGGGCCTTCTACGAGTTCCACTCCATGCAGATGGAGCCGTGGGACGGACCGGCCGCGCTGATCTTCACCGACGGCACGCTCGTCGGCGCGACCCTGGACCGCAACGGCCTGCGCCCCGGCCGCTGGACCGAGACCACCGATGGCCTCATCGTCATCGGCAGCGAGACCGGCGTGCTGGACTTCGAGCCCGAGCGGATCAAGCGTCGCGGGCGGCTGCGCCCCGGCCGCATGTTCCTCGTCGACACGGCGCAGCGCCGCATCATCGAGGACGACGAGATCAAGGCGCAGCTCGCCGACCAGGAGCCTTGGCAGGAGTGGCTCGACGCGGGCCGCGTGCGCCTGGCCGACCTTCCGGAGCGCGAGCACATCGTGCACCCCATCGCCTCGATCACCCGACGCCAGCGCACGTTCGGCTACACCGAGGAGGAGGTCAGGATCCTCCTCACCCCGATGGGGCAGAACGCGGCCGAGCCCCTCGGCGCGATGGGCTCCGACACGCCCGTCGCCGTGCTGAGCGAGCGCCCGCGTCTGCTCTTCGACTACTTCACCCAGCAGTTCGCGCAGGTGACCAACCCGCCGCTGGACTCGATCCGGGAGGAGGTCGTCACCTCGCTGAGCCTCGGCCTCGGGCCGGAACGCAACCTCCTCGAGTGGGGCGCCGAGCACACGCGCGTCGTGACGCTGGACTTCCCCGTCATCGACAACGACGAGCTGGCCAAGATCCAGCACATCGACACCGCACTCCCGGGCCGGACGTCTGTCACGATCCGCGGCCTGTACCGCGTCGAGGCCGGCCACAAGGGCATGAAGAAGCGCCTCGAGCAGATGTGCCAGGAGGTCGACCAGGCGATCGAGGACGGCGCGGAGTTCATCGTGCTCTCCGACCGCGACTCGAACAAGGATCTCGCGCCGATCCCGTCGCTGCTCATGCTGTCCGCCGTGCATCACCACCTCATCCGCAAGGAGACCCGCATGAAGTGCGGACTCGTGGTCGAGGCCGGCGACGTGCGCGAAGTGCACCACGTCGCCACGCTCATCGGGTACGGGGCATCCGCCGTCAACCCGTACCTCGCGATGGAGACCGTCGAGTATCTCGTGCGCGCGGGCTTCATCACGGGCATCTCTCCCGAGAAGGCCGTCAAGAACCTCATCTACGCGCTGGGCAAGGGCGTGCTGAAGATCATGTCGAAGATGGGCATCTCGACGGTGTCGTCCTACGCCGGCGCGCAGGTCTTCGAGGCCGTCGGCCTGTCGGAGGAACTCGTCGACGCGTACTTCACGGGCACGGAGTCCAAGCTCGGCGGCGTCGGCCTCGACGTCATCGCGGCCGAGAACGCCGCGCGTCACGCGTACGCCTACCCCGAGGATGCCGCGGTGCGCGCGCATGAGCGGCTCTGGACGGGCGGCGAGTACCAGTGGCGACGCGACGGCTCGCCCCACCTGTTCAACCCCGACACGGTGTTCCGGCTGCAGCATTCGACCCGCACGCGCCGGTACGACATCTTCCGCGAGTACACCAAGCTGGTCGACGACCAGGCGAGCGAGCTGAAGACGCTGCGCGGCCTCTTCGGGCTGAAGACCGAGGGCCGCACGCCGGTGCCGATCGACGAGGTCGAATCGGTGTCGTCGATCGTCAAGCGCTTCTCCACCGGTGCGATGAGCTACGGGTCGATCTCGCGCGAGGCTCACGAGACCCTCGCGATCGCGATGAACCGCATCGGCGGCAAGTCCAACACCGGAGAAGGCGGTGAGGACGCGGATCGCCTGCTCGACCCCGAGCGTCGCAGTTCGATCAAGCAGGTCGCCTCCGGGCGGTTCGGCGTGACGAGCCTGTACCTGACCGAGGCCGACGACATCCAGATCAAGCTCGCCCAGGGCGCGAAGCCCGGCGAGGGCGGTCAGCTGCCGCCGACCAAGGTCTACCCGTGGGTCGCTCGCACGCGCCACGCCACCGCGGGTGTCGGCCTCATCTCGCCGCCGCCGCACCACGACATCTACTCGATCGAAGACCTCAAGCAGCTCATCTACGACCTGAAGCGCGCCAACCCCGGCGCTCGCGTGCACGTCAAGCTGGTGAGCCAGTCGGGCATCGGCGCGGTCGCCGCCGGCACCGCCAAGGCGCTGGCCGACGTCATCCTCGTCTCGGGTCACGACGGCGGCACGGGCGCCAGCCCGCTCAACTCGCTCAAGCACGCCGGCACCCCCTGGGAGCTCGGCCTGGCCGAGACGCAGCAGACCCTGATGCTCAACGGCATGCGGGACCGGGTGGTGGTGCAGGTCGACGGCCAGCTCAAGACCGGACGCGACGTCATCATCGGCGCGCTGCTCGGCGCCGAGGAGTTCGGCTTCGCGACGGCCCCGCTCGTGGTATCGGGCTGCATCATGATGCGGGTGTGCCACCTCGACACCTGCCCGGTCGGCGTCGCCACGCAGAACCCCGCGCTGCGCGCGCGGTTCAACGGCAAGCCCGAGTTCGTCGTCAACTTCATGGAGTTCATCGCGGAGGAGGTGCGCGAGTACCTCGCGGCCCTCGGCTTCCGCTCTCTCGACGAGGCGATCGGCCGCAGCGACCTGCTCGACGTCAACGGTGCGGTCTCGCACTGGAAGGCGAGCGGCCTCGACCTGGCGCCGGTGCTCGAAGGACCGGTGTTCGCCGAGGACGAGCCGCGTCGCAACACCACCGGGCAGCTGCACGAGCTGGACGAGCACTTCGATGTCGCGCTCATCGAGCGCGCGCAGGACGTCATCGCCGACGGCGGTGAGATCACGATCGACCTGCCGATCCGCAACACCGAGCGGGCCGTCGGCACGCTCCTCGGTCACCACGTGACCAAGGCGCGCGGCGAGAACGGCCTGAGGTCGGGCAGCATCGTCGTCAACCTGACAGGCTCGGCGGGCCAGTCCTTCGGCGCCTTCATGCCGTCGGGCATCACGCTGCGTCTCGAGGGCGACTCGAACGACTACGTCGGCAAGGGACTCTCGGGCGGCCAGATCGTCATCCGGCCGCCGCGACGCGCGACCTTCGACGCGTCGAAGAACGTCATCGCCGGCAACGTGATCGGCTACGGCGCGACTCTCGGCACGATGTTCCTGCGGGGCGTGGTGGGCGAGCGCTTCTTCGTTCGCAACTCCGGCGCCACGGCGGTCGTCGAGGGGGTCGGAGACCACGCCCTCGAGTACATGACGGGTGGCCTCGCGGTGATCCTGGGCGCAACCGGGCGCAACCTCGGTGCCGGGATGTCCGGTGGCACGGCGTACGTGTACCGCCTCGACAGCAAGCTCGTCAACCGGGAGGCGCTGGCCTCCGGCGAGCTGGAGCTCGGCGAACTCGGCTCGGGCGACGCGGAGATCCTCCGCGACCTCCTCGAGCAGCACGTCGCCGAGACCGAATCGACCCTCGCCCAGGCTCTCCTCGATGACTTCGAGTCCGAGCTGGCGAACTTCGTCAGGGTCATGCCGCGCGACTACGCCGCGGTTCTGCAGACCCGTCAGACGGCTGTCGCCGAGGGGCTCGACCCCGACGGCGATGTCGTCTGGACCCGCATTCTGGAGGTGACGGGTGGCTGACCCGAAGGGCTTTCTCAAGGTCACCGAGCGCGAACTGCCCCCGCGGCGGCCCGTGCCGGTGCGCATCATGGACTGGAAAGAGGTCTATGAGCCGGGCGACGGCGCCGTGCTGCGCCGCCAGGCCGGCCGCTGCATGGACTGCGGCGTGCCGTTCTGCCACAAGGGCTGCCCGCTCGGCAACCTCATCCCGGAGTGGAACGACCTGACGTGGCGCGGCGAAGGCCGCGCAGCCAGCGAGCGTCTGCACGCGACGAACAACTTCCCCGAGTTCACGGGGCGCCTGTGCCCGGCACCGTGCGAGAGCGCGTGCGTGCTCGGCATCAACCAGCCCGCGGTGACGATCAAGCAGGTCGAGGTGTCGATCGCCGACGAGGCCTTCGCGAACGGCTGGATCGAGCCGGAGCCGCCGGGCCGCCTCACCGGCAAGACCGTGGCCGTGGTCGGCTCCGGTCCGGCCGGCCTCGCCGCCGCTCAGCAGCTCACCCGCGCCGGTCACACCGTCGCGGTGTTCGAGCGCGACGACCGCATCGGCGGACTCCTGCGCTACGGCATCCCGGACTTCAAGATGGAGAAGAAGCACCTCGAGTCGCGTCTTCGCCAGATGCAGGACGAGGGCACCCGCTTCCGGGCCGGCGTCGAGATCGGCCGCGACATCTCGTGGTCGGACCTCCGCGCCCGCTACGACGCGGTGGTCATCGCGACCGGCTCCACGGTGCCGCGCGAGCTTGCCATCCCGGGCCGCGACCTGGCCGGCGTGCACTTCGCGATGGAGTACCTCGTCGAGTCCAACAAGGCGGTGGCCGGCGACGCCGTTCCCCACCAGATCACGGCAGAGGGCAAGCACGTCGTCGTGATCGGCGGCGGTGACACCGGTGCCGACTGCATCGGCACCGCACACCGGCACGGCGCGCTCAGCGTCACGAACCTCGCGATCGGCCGCCGCCCTCCGGGCGAGCGTCCCGAGCACCAGCCGTGGCCGATGGACCCCCTCGTCTTCGAGATGCAGTCCGCTCACGAGGAGGGCGGCGAGCGCACCTTCCTCGCCTCGACCGTCGAGTTCCTCGCGAACGACGCGGGCGAGGTGCGCGCCCTGCGCGTCGCCGAGACCGAGTTCGTCGACGGCCGCCGCGTGCCCAAGAGCGGCACCGAGCGCGAGATCCCCGCCGACCTGGTGCTCATCGCCATGGGCTTCACCGGTCCCGAGCGCGCCTTCCTCGAGGAGCAGCTCGGCGCCCGCTTCACCGAGCGGGGCAACGTGCGCCGCGAGGACGACTACCAGACGACCGCCCCGGGCGTGTTCGTGGCCGGCGACGCCGGCCGCGGACAGTCGCTCATCGTATGGGCGATCGCCGAGGGACGTGCCGCCGCAGCCAGCGTCGACCGCTTCCTCATGGGGGAGACGGAGCTGCCTGCTCCGGTCCGCCCGACCGATGTCGCCATCGGCATGCAGCCCGCGTAGGCTTGCCGAGGCACTCGCCACCTTCAACCCACCCGGAGATACCACGGATGAGACGCGCCAAGATCGTCGCCACCCTGGGGCCCGCCACGTCGACATATGAGATGGTCCGCGCGATCATCGATGCCGGCGTCGACGTCGCCCGCTTCAATCTGAGCCACGGGGACTACTCGGTCCACGACAACAACTTCGCCAACGTGCGCAAGGCCGCCGACGACGCCGGAAGGGCGGTCGCGATCCTCGTCGACCTGCAGGGTCCGAAGATCCGCCTGGGCAAGTTCGAGAACGGACCGCACGAGCTGGCGGTCGGCGACATCTTCAAGATCACCACCGACGACATCCTCGGCTCCAAGGAGATCGTCGGCACGACGTTCAAGGGTCTCCCGCACGACGTCAAGCCGGGAGACTTCCTGCTGATCGACGACGGCAAGGTGCGCGTGGAGGTCGTCGAGACCAGCGACACCGTCGTCACCACCAAGGTGATCGTCGCGGGTGCCGTCTCGAACAACAAGGGCATCAACCTTCCCGGCGTGGCGGTGAACGTCCCCGCACTGTCGGAGAAGGACGAGGCCGACCTCCGCTGGGGTCTGCGGGCGGGCGCCGATCTCATCGCGCTGTCGTTCGTGCGCGATGCGAAGGACGTCCAGCGCGTCCACGTCATCATGGCCGAGGAGGGGGTCCACGTCCCCGTCATCGCCAAGATCGAGAAGCCGCAGGCGGTAGACAACCTCGAGGAGATCATCGACGCGTTCGACGGCATCATGGTCGCCCGTGGCGACCTCGGCGTCGAGCTGCCGCTCGAGGCGGTGCCGATCGTCCAGAAGCGCGCGGTCGAGCTCTGCCGCCGCATGGCGAAGCCCGTCATCGTCGCGACGCAGATGCTCGAGTCGATGATCGAGAACCCCGTCCCCACCCGCGCCGAGACGAGCGACGTCGCCAACGCCGTGCTCGACGGCGCGGACGCTGTCATGCTCTCGGGCGAGACCAGCGTCGGCAAGTACCCGGTCGGCGTGGTCGAGACCATGGCGCGCATCGTGGACTCCACCGAGGAGCACGGGCTCGAGCGCATCCTGCCGCTCACGACCAAGCCCCGCACGCAGGGTGGCGCGATCACGCTCGCCGCCCTCGAGGTGGCGGAGTTCGTCGACGCGAAGTACCTCTGCATCTTCACCGAATCGGGCGACACCGCACGGCGCATGTCGCGCCTGCGCCCACGCATCCCCATGATCGGCTTCGCCCCCGAGCCGGCGATCCGTCGCCGCATGGCGCTCACGTGGGGCGTGCGCTCGACGCTCGTCGAGCACGTCGCGCACACCGACCTGATGTTCATCCAGGTCGACGACTACCTGCTGTCGAACGACCTGGCCAAGGTCGGCGACAAGGTCGTCGTGATCTCGGGATCCCCTCCCGGAATCATCGGCTCCACGAACGACATCCGCATCCACAAGGTGGGCGATGCGGTGCACGGCAAGGCGCCGATCTACAAGACACGCGACTGACACATCTCTCCCCGGGACGGCTGCGACCACTACTGTGGTCGCAGCCGTCCCGGCTTTTTCGAGAAAGGTGACGCCGATGTTCTTCGGTGACTTCTGGTGGTTCCTGCTGTGGAGCTTCTACTTCATCGCCTACCTGTACGTGGTGATCGTGATCATCACGGACCTGTTCCGCGACGAGAACCTCAACGGCTGGCTCAAGGCGCTGTGGATCATCGCGCTCGTGTTCGTGCCCTTCCTCACCGCCCTCGTCTACATCATCGCCCGCGGCAAGGGCATGGCCGCTCGTGCGCAGGCCGCGCGCGGGGGAGTGGTGCCCGAGTCCGATGACTATCACCCGGCGGCGTCGTCCAGCCCCGCGGAGGACATCGCCAAGGCGAAGGCCCTGCTCGACGCCGGCTCGATCTCGCAGGGCGAGTTCGACGCCCTCAAGAGCAAGGCGCTCGGCAACCAGTACTTCGGCGCCTAGCCCCCAACACCAGAAGAGCGGATGCCTCGGGTCGAGGCATCCGCTCTTCTGTGTGTGCGGCGGGAACGGGCTCAGCTGATCTTCTTGCGATAGATCGACATCGAGATCACGTAGCCGACGATCAGGATGCCGACCAGCCACGCCATCGCCACCCAGATGTCGTTGCCGACGGGCTGACCCGCGAAGAGCGCACGCATCGAGTCGACGATCGAGGTCACCGGCTGGTTCTCGGCGAACCACTGCACGGGCCCGGGCATGCTCTCGGTCGGGACGAACGCGGAGCTGATGAAGGGAAGGAAGATGAGCGGGTACGAGAATGCACTCGCGCCGTCGACCGTCTTCGCCGACAGTCCCGCGATCACCGCGAGCCACGTGAGCGCCAGGGTGAACATGACGAGCATGCCGATGACGCCCAGCCACGCGCCGAACCCGGCACCGGTGCGGAAGCCCATGAGCAGTGCCACGCCGATCACCACGGCCAAGGACACCAGGATCGACACGAGCGAGGTGAGCACGTGCGCCCAGAGCACTCCTGATCGTGCGATCGGGAGGGACTGGAACCGCTCGAAGATGCCGCCCTGCATGTCCAGGAACAGTCGGTAGGCCGTGTAGGCGATACCGGACGCGATCGTGATGAGCAGGATGCCGGGCAGCATGTAGTCGATGTACGACCCCGTCGACAGGGTGCCCGTGTCGATCGCCCCGCCGAAGACGTAGACGAACAGCAGCATCAGGGCGATCGGCGTGACCGCGGTGGTGATGATGGTGTCGGGGCTGCGCAGGATGTGGCGCAGCGACCGGCTGGTCAGGACCGCGGTGTCGCGGATGGTGTGAGCGGTCATCGTCCTTCCTTCCGTTTCGTGGAGGCGCCGGTCTCGGCGGCTCCGGGTTCTGCGGGCTCTTCCTCGCCGGTGAGGGCGAAGAAGACGTCCTCCAGGCTCGGCTGCTTCTCGACGTACTCGACCTTGGCGGGCGGCAGCAGCTGCTTGAGCTCCTGCAGCGAGCCGTTCACAATGATCCGTCCCTTATGCAGGATCGCGATGCGGTCGGCGAGCTGCTCGGCCTCGTCGAGATACTGCGTGGTCAGCAGCACGGTGGTGCCGGCGCGGGTGAGCTCGCGAACGGCCTCCCAGACCTCGATGCGCGCGGCCGGGTCGAGACCCGTCGTGGGCTCGTCCAGGAAGATCACCGGCGGGTTGCCGATGAGGCTCATGGCGATGTCGAGCCGGCGACGCATGCCGCCGGAATAGGTCGCCGCGCGGCGCGAGCCCGCCTCGGTGAGCGAGAACCGCGCGAGGAGCGCGTCCGCGATCCCACCGGGATCCGGCAGGTGACGCAGCTGCGCGATGAGCACGAGGTTCTCCCGCCCGCTGAGCACCTCGTCCACGGCGGCGAACTGGCCCGTGAGGCTGACCGTCTCGCGCACCTTCTGCGCCTGGGTCGCGACGTCGAAGCCGCCGACGGCTGCGGTTCCGGCATCCGCTTTCAACAGCGTCGCGAGGATGCGCACGACCGTGGTCTTCCCGGCCCCGTTCGACCCGAGGAGCGCGAAGATGCTTCCGCGCGCCACCTCGAAGTCGACGCCGCGCAGCACGTGCAGGTCCTTGTAGGACTTCTCCAGCCCGTGAACCTTGATGGCGGTATCGGTGGTCATTTCTCCTCGCCCTTCTCTGCCTCGTCGATCGCCTTGTTGAGGCGCGCGCGCTCCTTGTCGATCCACTGCTTGCCGGCGTACGCGGCGGTGAACTCCTCGGCGAACGTCGACGGCTCGTCGCCGACGATGTCGCGCACCGGCGTGCCGTCGGCGGCCGCGCGCTCCCACAGGTCGGCGGAGTCGCCGAGCATCTGCATCATCGTGTCGCCGTCGGTCATCCCGCCGGAGTACATGAAGTACCGATCCAGCGCCTTCGCGGCTGCGCGGTAGGGCTCGGGGAGAGCCTCGATGCGCGCCTTGTACTGGCGGTACTGCTTCTTCTGCTCGAGCGATCCGGTGACGATTTCGTACCACTTGGCGGCCATGATCAGTCCTCTTCCTCGGGGGTGGGGTTGTTGTCTGCGTTCTGGTGGTGGAGCTGTTCGATGCGTTCTGCGAGGAAGCTCCACGTCCTCCAGAACTCCGCGAGCTGCTCGCGGCCATGCGTGTTGAGGGAGTACACCTTGCGGGGCGGTCCCTTCTCCGACGGCACCTTCTCGACGTCGACGAGGCCACGCTGCTCGACCCTGACCAGCAGGGCGTACACGGTGCCCTCGGCGATGTCGGAGAAGCCCTGGTCGCGCAGCCACGAGGTGATCTCGTACCCGTAGGCGGATCGGCCGGAGAGGATCGCGAGCACGATGCCCTCCAGCGTGCCCTTGAGCATCTCGGTCTCCTGCTTGCCCATCGCGCACCTCCTTGATCTACTCAGTGTTGTTGACTACTGGTAGACGGTAACACTAAGTACCGGTACTTAGCAACACCGAATACCGAACTTTCTCGCGGTCCCCGGAAACGCAGAAGAGCGGATGCCTCGAATCGAGGCATCCGCTCTTCTGGATGTTCATTCGTGCCGGTGGTGGGAGTCGAACCCACACGCCCTTGCGGGCAACCGAGTTTGAGTCGGTCGCGTCTGCCATTCCGCCACACCGGCCCGCGCGGCATGCCGCGCGTCCGCGAACGACCATACCGTAGGATTCAATGGTGACTGAGCAGGAGCAGACCGCCGCATCGACGGCATCCACCCCCCGTCGAGTCGTCGTTGCGGAGGACGAGTCGCTCATCCGGCTCGACATCGTCGAGATCCTCCGCGACAACGGATTCGACGTCGTGGGAGAGGCCGGAGACGGTGAGACGGCGGTGGCCCTGGCCACCGAGCTGCGTCCCGATCTCGTGATCATGGACGTGAAGATGCCGCAGCTCGACGGCATCTCCGCCGCTGAGAAGCTCAGCAAGAACCACATCGCCCCCGTCGTGCTGCTCACCGCCTTCAGCCAGAAGGAGCTCGTCGAGCGCGCCAGCGAGGCCGGCGCCCTGGCTTACGTCGTCAAGCCGTTCACGCCGAACGACCTGCTGCCCGCGATCGAGATCGCCCTCGCCCGCTATGAGCAGATCATCACGCTCGAGGCCGAGGTCGCCGACATGGTCGAGCGCTTCGAGACCCGCAAGCTCGTCGACCGTGCCAAGGGCCTCCTCAACGAGAAGATGGGCCTCTCCGAGCCCGAGGCGTTCCGCTGGATCCAGAAGGCGTCGATGGACCGTCGCCTCACCATGCAGGATGTCGCGAAGGCGATCATCGAGCAGCTGGCCCCCAAGAAGGGCTGACCGCCCTCCGACTTCCAGAAGCGGATGCCTCCACCGGAGGCATCCGCTTCTCGTTTCGGCAGGCTCAACGACCGGGCGCGGGCAGATCCTTGATGTGGTTCGTGATGCGCACCGTGGAACAGCGGCGACCCTCGTCATCGGTCACGACGATCTCGTGCACGGTGAGGCTCCGGCCGAGATGGATCGGCGTGCACACCCCCGTGACGTAGCCGGAGGTCGCCGAACGCGTATGCGTGGCATTGATGTCGACCCCCACGGCGAGCCGACCGGGGCCGGCATGGAAGTTCGCGTGCATCGAACCGAGCGACTCACCGAGCACCACATAGGCGCCGCCGTGGAACAGCCCGACCGGCTGCGTGTTGCCCTCGACCGGCATGCGGGCCACAGCGCGATCCGGTGTGAATTCGAGCCACTCGAAGCCCATCTTCTCGGCAAGAGCGCCGATCCCACGGCCCAGCGCCCACTCGATTCCTTCGACGGCCGCGGGGGAGTGGTCGGGCATGGCTCACCTTCGGATCGGGGCGGCAGTGGGGCGCTGCGACGCGGAAATCTACTGTCGTCCGCCCTGACTAGGCTTGCAGGGTGACGGACTCCGCAAAGCCTACCCTTCTCGTCGTGGACGGCCATTCGCTGGCATATCGGGCGTTCTACGCCCTCCCGGTCGACAACTTCTCGACGAAGGACGGGCAGCACACGAACGGGATCTACGGGTTCCTGGCGATGCTGATCAACCTGATCAAGGCCGAGAAGCCCACGCACCTCGCCGTGGCGTTCGACACGTCGCGCCAGTCCTTCCGCACCCGCGAGTACACCGAGTACAAGGCCAATCGCTCCGAGACGCCGTCCGAGTTCAAGGGGCAGATCCCGCTCCTGCAGGACTGCCTCGCCGCGATGAGCATCCGGGTACTCCAGCAGGAAGACATCGAGGCCGACGACATCCTCGCCACGCTCGCCGTGCAGGGCGTCGAA
Source organism: Microbacterium sp. ZW T2_14 (assembly GCF_044987405.1). NCBI lineage: Bacteria > Bacillati > Actinomycetota > Actinomycetes > Micrococcales > Microbacteriaceae > Microbacterium > Microbacterium sp. ZW T2_14. Next base: position 25,822 of record NZ_JBJDRK010000002.1, read on the forward strand.
CAGGGGTTCCGCGTGCTGGTGTGCTCGGGCGACCGTGACACCATCCAGCTGGTCAACGACGACGTCGTCCTGCTCTATCCCAACGTGCAGGGCGTCTCGCAGCTCAAGCGCTACGACCGCGCCGCTGTCATCGAGCGCTACGGGGTGCCGCCCGAGATGTACCCCGATGTGGCGGCGCTCGTCGGCGAGACGAGCGACAACCTGCCGGGCGTCCCGAAGGTCGGGGAGAAGACCGCCGTGAAGTGGCTGAACCAGTTCGGCTCGCTGGACGCCCTCCTCGACGGCGCCGACGCCATCAAGGGCGTCGTCGGCGGCAACCTGCGCGACCACGTCGAGGACGTCCGCCGCAACCGTCGCCTGAACCGGCTGATGACCGACGTCGAGCTGCCACTCGGCCCCGGAGACCTCGAAGTCCAGCCGATGGACGCGCAGGCCGTGCGCGACATCTTCTCGCGGCTCGAGTTCAAGACCCTGATCCCGCGCGTCGCCGAGCTCGCGGGGATCGAACAGCAGATGGCGGCCGTCAGCTCCGCCGCCGCCGAGCTCGCGCCGGTCGCGGCAGAGCTCGCCCCGGAAGAGTTCGCTGCCTGGATCGAGGGCCAGACCGGTGAGCTCGGCGTGACGATCGCGGTCGAGGGCGGGCTTCCCGCGCGCATCGGTGTGGCCACCGGGGCGGCGGCGGCCGAGGCATCCTGGACTCCCGAGCTCGCCGCCGCACTCGAGCCGTGGCTCGCCTCCGACGCACCGAAGGCGTTCGCCGACGCGAAGCCGCAGGTGAAGGCACTGCGCCGCGCCGGCCTGCGCGTGGGCGGGCTGGCTTTCGACGTGATCATCGCCGGCTGGCTGCTGCGTCCGAGCTTCCCCGACAAGACGCTCGCCGACCTGGTCGACCGCTACCTGGACGAGAAGCTGCCCGAGGCCGATCCGTCGCAGCTCGTGCCGGAGACGGAGGGCGCCACCACCGGCCAGCTCTCGTGGTACCTCATGCGGGTCGTCGCTGCCGTCAGGGCGGAGCTGCCCGACAGCGTCGCGGCGGTGCTCACCGACATCGAGCTGCCGACACTGCACACCCTCGCCGACATGGAGCTCGCCGGCGTCGCGGTCTCGCACGAGCGGCTGTCGCAGTTCTCCGGTGAGCTCGGCATCCGCGCGGACGCGCTGGCGCAGGCGGCGTACACGGCGATCGGCCGCGAGGTGAACCTCGGCTCGCCGAAGCAGCTGCAGGAGGTGCTGTTCGAAGAGCTGCAGCTGCCGAAGACGCGCAAGACCAAGACGGGCTACTCGACGGATGCCGCGGTCCTCGCCGATCTGCAGGAGTCCAACCCGCATCCGTTCCTCGACCTGCTGCTCCAGCACCGCGAGGCGACCAAGCTGCGTCAGATCATCGAGTCCCTCGACAGCGCCATCGGCGGCGACCGCACGAGCGGCGCCGACGGCCGCATCCACACCACGTACGTCCAGACCGGCAGCCAGACCGGGCGGCTGTCGAGCACCGATCCGAACCTGCAGAACATCCCCATCCGCACGGAGGAGAGCCGCCGCATCCGCTCCGCGTTCATGGTGGGCGAGGGCTACGAGACGCTCCTCACCGCCGACTACTCGCAGATCGAGATGCGCATCATGGCGCACCTCTCGGAGGACCCCGGTCTGATCGAGGCGTTCAACTCCGGCGAGGACACGCACCGCTTCGTCGGGTCGCGGGTGTTCGGAGTCGCTCCGGAAGACGTCACCCCCGCGATGCGCACGAAGGTCAAGGCGATGTCGTACGGCCTCGTCTACGGGCTGTCGGCGTTCGGGCTCTCCAAGCAGCTGCGCATCGATCAGGCGGAGGCGAAGCAGCTCATGATGGAGTACTTCGCCCGCTTCGGCGCCGTGCGCGACTACCTCCGCTCGTCGGTGGAGCAGGCGCGGATCGACGGCTACACCGAGACGATCTTCGGCCGCCGCCGCCCGTTCCCCGATCTGGCCAGCCCGAACCGGGTACTTCGTGAGAACGCCGAGCGTGCCGCGCTCAACGCCCCCATCCAGGGCAGCGCCGCCGACATCATGAAGATCGCGCTCTTCCACATCCACGACGACTTCGCCGCCCAGCAGCTGCGCTCGCGGGTGCTGCTGCAGATCCACGACGAGCTCGTCATCGAAGTGGCACCGGGGGAGTGGGATGCCGCGGAGCACGTCGTCCGCACCCGCATGGGCGGCGCGGCGCAGCTCTCGGTGCCCCTCGACGTCCAGATCGGCCGCGGCGACGATTGGAACGCGGCCGGCCACTGATCACGCGGGCTCGCCGGGCCCCGGCGGAACCCGGCGCCTCGTTTGTCGGCACCGCGTCTCATGCCTAGGCTCGGATCCATGACAGACGAAACCCGCACGCCCACGCAGATCGACAAGATCGCAGATGCATGGGTCGACACGCTCGCCGAACTCGAGCCGACGCTCGCGACGTACATCGGCCGGTCCGAGTACAACGATCGGTTCGGCGACTACAGCCCCGCCGGCCAGGAGGCGCTCGCCGACGAAGGCCGCAAGACGCTCGCCGCTCTCGAGGCCGCCGACACCGCCGACGACGTCGATGTCGTGACGAAGGATGACATCTCGCGCGAGATCCGCCTCGCCCTGGATCTGCACGATGCGAAGTGGCATCTGCGCGACATCAACGTGATCGCCTCCCACGCACAGGACATCCGCTCCGCGTTCGACCTCATGCCGACGGCGACCGCCGACGACTGGTCGGTCATCGCCACGCGCCTCGGTGCCGTCTCCGGCGCCGTCGACGGCTACGTCGCGACGCTGCGCGAGGGGATCTCGCAGGGCGTCGTCCCCGCGCGTCGCCAGGTGACCGAAGTCGCGACGCAGATCGCCCGCTACACGGCGGACGGCGGCTTCTTCGCGACGTTCGCCGCGGAAGCCGCGCCGGCAGAGGGTCAGCTCCCGGCCTCGCTCGCCCGCGACCTCGCCGACAACGCCAACGCGGCGCGCGTCGCCTACGACGAGCTCGCCTCGTTCCTGACCGGCGAGCTCGCGCCAGCGGCGAGTGAGGAGGACGCGGTCGGCCGCGAGCTGTACGCACTGCACTCGCGGCGGTTCCTCGGTGCCACGATCGACCTCGACGAGACCTACGACTGGGGCGTCGAAGAGCTCGCGCGCATGGTGGCGGAGCAGGAGTCGATCGCGAACGAGATCAAGGCCGGCGCCTCGGTCGAAGAGGCCGTCGCCTTCCTGGAGCAGGACACCAGTCGCAAGCTGTACGGCACCGACGCCCTCCAGAAGTGGATGCAGGAGACGAGCGACCGTGCGGTCGCCGAGCTCGGCAAGACGCACTTCGACATCGCCGAGCCCATCCGCAAGCTCGAGTGCATGATCGCGCCCACCAAGGAAGGCGGGATCTACTACACCGGCCCGACCGACGACTTCTCCCGCCCCGGCCGCATGTGGTGGTCGGTGCCTGAGGGCGTCGAGGAGTTCGACACCTGGCGCGAGCTCACCACGGTGTACCACGAGGGCGTCCCGGGCCATCACCTCCAGATCGCCCAGGCCGTGTACAACCGCGCGCAGCTGAACACCTACCGTCGCCTGCTCGGTGGCACTTCGGGTCACGCGGAGGGCTGGGCGCTGTACGCCGAGCGCCTCATGGAGCAGCTCGGCTACCTCTCCGATCCCGCCGACCGGCTCGGGATGCTGGACGGTCAGCGCATGCGCGCCGCCCGCGTCGTGCTCGACATCGGCGTGCACCTCGGCAAGCAGCGCCCCGACGGCCAGGGACCCTGGGACGCCGACTTCGCGCTGGACTTCATGCTGCGCAACGTCAACATGCCCGACGAGTTCGTGAAGTTCGAGGTCAACCGCTACCTCGGCTGGCCCGGACAGGCCCCGTCGTACAAGGTCGGCCAGCGCATCTGGGAGCAGCTGCGCGACGAGGTCGCCGAGCGCGAGGGCGACGCCTTCTCGATCAAGCAGTTCCACAAGCGCGCCCTCGACATCGGAGGCGTCGGACTGGACACCCTCCGCATGGCGCTCTCGCGCTGAGGCTGCGTCCCGGTCGTTGAGCGAGCGGGGAACGAGCGAGACGAAACGCACTACCCCCGGCGCAGCCCGTGGGCCCGATGCGCTTCGTCTCGGTCGCCGGCGCTCCCTCGCTCAACGACCGGAATCAGCGCTGCCCAGCAGCGCCATGACTTCGGCGTCGCTCGTCTGCCGGAAGTCGTCGTAGTACTCGCCGACCGCCCAGAAGTCCGATTCCCGGTGCGGGCACACGAACTCGTCGACGGCGTCCGGCGGCGGGGCGAACCTCTCCGGCGCGACCGGTACCGCCAGCACGACGCGCTCGGGGTCGCGTGCGCGCACCGCCCGGCACGCCGCCACGGCGCTGGCGCCCGTCGCGACGCCGTCGTCGACGATGAGCGCGGTGCGCCCGGTGACATCCCGTCCCCGCGAGCCGTACGCGTCCATCCGCCGCGCCAGCTCGTCACGCTCCGCCGCTTCCACCCGTTCCAGGTCCTTCGACGACATCCCGGCCCAGCGCAGCGCGTCGGGCGTCACGATGCGCACGCCGTCGGCGATCGCACCGACGGCGAACTCCTCGTGGCCGGCCGCCCCGAGCTTGCGCACCACCACCGCATCGAGCTCCAGACCGAGCGCGTCGGCCACCACGGCGGCGACCACGACGCCGCCGCGGGCGATGCCCAGGACGACGGCATCCGTCCCACGCCATTCCTGGAGCGCTGCCGCGAGCACCCGCCCGGCCGCCCGGCGATCTGCGAAGAGGGCCATCCCTCCACGCTACGCTCGCGTCGTGCCTGCGTCTGGGGAATGCCGTGACCGCCGAACGGGTTCATGCGAGTGAATAGAAGGAGCAGGCCATGACCTCGATCGACCCCGCCACTCTCGAACTGGGCCTCGACACGTTCGGCGATCTGACCCGCGACGCCGACGGCGAACTCGTCAGCGGCGCGCAGACCATCCGCAACGTCGTCGACCAGGCGGTGCTCGCGGACCGCGTCGGACTGTCGTTCTTCGGCGTGGGGGAGCACCACCGGCGCGAGTTCGCGGTCTCCAGCCCCGAGATCGTGCTGGCCGCTGCCGCCGCGCGCACGGAGCGGATCCATCTGGGAACGGCGGTCACCGTGCTGTCGAGCGATGATCCGGTGCGCGTGTTCGAGCGATTCTCGACGCTCGATGCGGTGTCGAACGGTCGCGCCGAGGTGATCCTCGGGCGCGGATCGTTCATCGAGTCCTTCCCACTGTTCGGCTATGAGCTGCGCGACTACGAGGCGCTCTTCGACGAGAAGCTGGATCTCTTCTCCCAGCTGCTGACCGAGAAGCCGGTGACGTGGAGCGGCACGATGCGCGCCTCCCTCGACGCGGCCGACGTCTTCCCGAAGACCGAGAACGGGCTCCGCGCGTGGGTCGGCGTCGGCGGGACACCGGAGTCGGCGGTGCGCGCGGCACGATACGGCTACGGGCTCATGCTCGCCATCATCGGCGGTCCTTCCGCGCGCTTCCGGCCTTTCGCCGACCTCTACCGTCGCTCGCTCGACACCTTCGACCAGCCGCCGCTTCCCGTCGGGGTGCACTCGCCCGGGCATATCGCCGAGACCGACCAGCAGGCGTGGGACGAGGCGTACGAGGGCTTCGAGGCGATGAACAACTCCATCGGCCGCGAGCGCGGCTGGCCGACCTACAACCGGCTCCGCTTCCAGCACGACGTCGGCCCCGAGGGTGCACTGTACGTGGGCTCACCGGAGACGGTCGCCCGAAAGATCGCCGACACGATCCAGACGCTGGGGGCATCGCGCTTCGACATGAAGTTCTCCACCGGCACGCTCTCGCACGAGAAGATGCTCCGATCCATCGAGCTCTTCGGCACCGAGGTGGCCCCGCGCGTCCGCGACATGCTGTCGTAGCGCCCACGGAGGCTCCGGCATCCGTAGCATGACGCTATGACGGATGCCGCCACCCGCGCGTCGACGCTCTCGGAGCGCCTCGACCGCCTGCCGTTCACCCGCATGCACCTGCGCGTGCTCACCGGCTCAGGACTCGGCTGGGCTCTGGACGCGATGGACGTGGGCCTGATCTCGTTCGTGATCGCCGCGCTGGCCGCTCAATGGGACCTGGTGCCGAGCGAGACGGCGTGGATCGCGTCGATCGGCTTCGTCGGCATGGCCGTGGGCGCGAGTGTCGGCGGGCTCCTGGCCGATCGCTTCGGGCGGCGCCAGGTCTTCGCCCTCACGCTGCTGCTGTACGGACTGGCGACGGGCGCGAGCGCGCTGGTCGGCGGGCTGGCGGCCCTCCTGGTGCTGCGCTTCCTGGTCGGACTGGGGCTGGGCGCTGAGCTGCCGGTCGCGAGCACCTACGTCAGCGAGTTCGCGCCCGCCCGCATACGCGGCCGGCTCATCGTGATCCTCGAGGCGTTCTGGGCCGTCGGCTGGACGCTTGCCGCGCTGATCGGCTACTTCGTGATCCCGGCGTCTGAGAGTGGCTGGCGCTGGGCCTTCGCGCTCGGGGCGATCCCGGCCGCCTATGCGCTCATCGTGCGGTGGGGCCTGCCCGAGTCCGCCCGTTGGCTGGAGCGACGGGGCCGCTTCGGCGAGGCCGAGGCCGTGGTCCGCACCTTCGAGGCGTCGGCAGGATCGTCCGCGGCGACGTCAGCACCGGAGCGCGCCGACGTGCCGCCCGCCGCGGCGACATCGCTCGGCCGGCGCTTAGGCGCGCTGTGGGCGCGGGAGTTCCGCGTGCGGACGGCGTGCCTCTGGCTCGTGTGGTTCTGCGTCAACTTCTCCTACTACGGCGCATTCATCTGGATCCCGTCGATCCTCGTGGCCCAGGGGTACGACCTGGTGCGCTCGTTCGGTTTCACCCTGGTGATCACGCTCGCTCAGCTGCCGGGCTACGCCGTCGCCGCGTGGCTGATCGAGGTGTGGGGCCGCCGGCTGACGCTCTCGGTCTTCCTGGTCGGCTCTGCCGTGTCGGCGGTCTTCTTCGGCACCGCCGCTGTGCCGGGCGCGATCATCGCGGCCGGCATGGCCCTGTCGTTCTTCAACCTGGGGGCGTGGGGGGCGCTGTACGCCGTCAGTCCCGAGATGTACCCGACCTCGCTGCGGGCGACCGGCACCGGATGGGCAGCGGGTGTCGGGCGCATCGCCTCGATCGTCGCGCCGTTGGTCGTGCCGGCGCTGCTGCTGGCGGGCGGAGCGCCGGTGCTCTTCGTCGTCTTCGCCGTGTTCTTCGCCATCGCCGCGGCGGCCGCCTGGGGGCTCGTCGACCGCCGCGGCGCGGCGCTCGACGACCGGTGACGGTGGCGGGACGCTCGCTGGACCGGTCGTAGGCTGGAGCCCGTGGCATCTGTTCGGTACGTCGCGATCGGCGACTCCTTCACCGAGGGCGTGGGCGACGAGCTCCCTGACGGGCACGTGCGCGGCTGGGCCGATCTCGTCGCGCAGGGCTGGGCGGATGCCCTGGGCGCGCCGATCGAGTACGCCAACCTCGCGATCCGCGGCAAGCTGGTCTGGCCCATCGTCGAACAGCAGCTCGAGCCGGCGCTGGCCCTGAATCCGACCCACCTGTCGTTCAACGGCGGCGGAAACGACATGCTGCGTCCGCGCACGAGTGTCGCGCACGTCATCACCGCCTTCGAGACCGTGCTGCGTCGCTGCGACGAAGAGGGCGTGCGCCTCATCGTGCTGTCGGGCGCGAACCCCACCGCGCAGCTGCCGCTGCGGCGCGTCATCCAGCGGCGCGGCGACCTCCTCTCGTACGCCGTAGAGGCCCGTCTCGCATCGCGCACCGACGTCGTGCAGGCGTACAACTGGTTCGACGCGGAGCTCGCCACCCCGCCCTACTGGTCGGAGGACCGTCTGCATATGAACTCGCGCGGTCATCACCGCGTCGCTGCGCGCGTGCTCGACGCGCTCGGTCTGGAGCCGCCGCCGGACTGGTGGTCACTGCCGCCGCTGCCCCCCATGGGCGCGCGCGGTGCGGCCTACTACCGCGAGCATGTCGGCCCCTGGGTGCGTCGGCGCCTCACCGGCACGTCCTCCGGCGACGGCCGTGAGCCGAAGTTCGGTCAGTGGAGCGACGTCTCTCCTGCGGCGCGATGAGCAGCGCCAAGCGGGCTTCTCGTCACGCCGCGCCGCGAACCGCGTAGGTCAGCTCGGCGAAGGCACCGGCCTGGCGCACCGCGGTCAGCTCGAGGCGGTCCGGGCCCAGGTTGCGGGGGAGCAGCGGCTTGCCCGAGGACAGGGTGGCGGGCGCAATGGACACGCGGATCTCGTCCAGCAGGCCGGCGTCGGCGAATTGACCGGCGAGGTCGCCGCCGCCGACGACCCAGACGTCGCCGTCGCCCGCCGACTCCCGGATCTGCGGCCAGACGTCACGGATGTCTCCGGCCGCGAAGCGGATGTCGACGCCCGGTACCACCGGCTGCTTCCTGCGTGAGAACACCCACGTCGGACGACTGCCGTAGTAGGCGGGCCACTTCTCGGGATGGGCCACGAGGTCTTCGTGCTCCAGCACCCATCGATACGTGGACGAGCCCTGCACCAGCACGCCGATTCCGGACAGGAAGCGCTGGAAGTCTTGGTCGCCGCCCTCTCCGCCCGGCGCGGCGAAGAGCCATTCGAGCGAGTCGTCGTCGTCTGCGAGGAAGCCGTTCAGTGTCGTGGCGGTGTAGAAGATCACACGAGGCATGCGGCTCACCGTAGTCCCCGCCTCCGACAGAGGCTTGACGCCTATTCAACCTCAGGGTATTGTACTGATCGGTTGAACATGGAGGAGAGATGACAGACGCACTGAGCCTGACATTCTCGGCCCTCGCCGATCCCACGCGCCGCGCGATCCTCGCGCGGCTCAGCGAGGGCGAGGCGACGGTCGGACAGCTTGCCGAGCCCTTCGACATGACGTTCGCCGCGGTGTCCAAGCACCTGCGGGTCCTCGAAGGGGCGGGGCTGGTCACGCGAGGCCGCAACGCCCAATTCCGGCCGGCTCGGCTCGACCCGCGACCCTTGGCCGCGGCATCCGATTGGATCGGCGGCTACGCGCAGTTCTGGGACGACAGTCTCGGCGCGCTCGACCAGTACCTCAACGCCCTGCAGCAGCTGGGCGCACCGACAGGCGGCACTGCCGCACCCCTCGAGAAGGAGAACGACCATGACTGAGTACTTCACCGTCACGCGCACCCTGCACGCACCCCGCGAACTGGTGTTCGAGGCGCTCACCAAGCCCGAGCACTTCGCCGTGTGGTTCGGCACGGCGGCCGTCGAGGTGCCGCAGGACAGCCTGACGATGGAGGTGCGCCCCGGCGGCGCCTTCCGCGCCGTCATGCTGCTGCCCGACGGCAACCGGATCGACTGGGCGGGGGAGTACCAGGTCGTCGATCCGCCGTCGCACCTCGCGATGACGCTGACCGACCAGCCCGGCGATGACACCGGCCTGCCCGTGCTGTTCGATCTCGAAGAGACGGGCGACGGCACGGTGCTCACCATCCGCCAGGACCGCAGCGACTTCACCGACGAGCAGGTCGCGGCGACGATCGCCGGCTACAACGCGTTCATCGACGACATCGAGGATGTCCTGGAGACGCTGCAGACCGCTTGACAGCCGGCCTCCCCGCGGGCGATCAGCCGCCGCGGCGGCGCGGCGCCCGCGGGGGATCCATACCGAGCCGGATGCGGGTGCGCTTGCGTTCGATCACGATGAACACGCTGCCGATGAGCCACAACGGCACCTGCATGAGGAACGCGATGCGGAACGCGTCGAGGTTGTAGGTGGCGGGCGTGCCGGCACCCTGCAGGTCGAGCGCCAGCCCGATGAGCAGGATCGCGAGCAGCGCAGCAAGGAAGCCGCCGGCGTTCGTCACCCCGGTCGCGGTGCTGAGCCGGTGGGACGGGTTGTGCGTACGCGCGTGGTCGAACGCGATCATCGACGCCGGGCCGCCGGTGGCGAGGGCGACCGCGAGCGCCAGAAGAAGCCACAGCGGCGCAGGCCCCGGATACGCGATCACGGCGAGCCAGGCGACCGCCTGCACCGCCACCGTCGGCAGCACGAGCGCACGGGAGCGGAGGTGCGGCACCCGCCGTGAGATCTCGCCCATGACCGGTCCCAGCGCCATGCCCACCACGACGTACAGCGACATGATCGACGCGGCCTGCGCGGTCGTGCGCCCCTCGCCCGCGGTGAGGAACGGCATGCCCCACAGCAGCACGAACGCGGTTCCGGCGAACGGCGTCGTGAAGTGCGACCAGAAGGCGAGACGGGTGCCGGGGTGCGCCCAGGCGGCACGGATGCCGACCCCGGTGTCGACCGAGGACGTCACGACCCGGATCGCACCGGTGTCGGTGTCGACCGACACGTCCTCGTCGCGGTCCGGCGGATGGTTGCGGATCAGGACGAACACGAGGATCCCGAACAGCACGCCGAGCCCCGCGATGCTGCCGAAGGTGATCGTCCAGGATGTCGCGTGGAGCAGTGCGGCGAGGGGGATGAGCGCGACGAGCTGGCCCGATTGGCCCACGATGCCGGTGAGCTGCACCATGATCGGTCCGCGCTGCGCCGGGAACCAGGTGGCGATGAGGCGCAGCACGCCCGGGAAGATCGCCGCGTCACCGGCGCCCAACAGCATCCGGGCGAGGATGGCGACACCGACGCTGGGCGACACGGCCATCGTGAGCTGTCCCACCGCCATCAGCAGCATCCCGACCGTCATGATCGGCCGCGCCCCGTAGCGGTCCAGAAGCACGCCGACCGGGATCTGCATGCCGCCGTAGACGGCGAGCTGCACGACGGCGAACAGCGAGAGGGTGGCTGCGTCGGCGTCGAAGCGGGCCGCCGCCTCGACGCCGACCGCACTCAGCGAGGAGCGGTTCGTGATCGCGAGGACGTATGCCGCGACGCCGACCGTCCAGATCGCCCACGCCCGCAGTCCCGGCCCCGCCGCGCGAGAGCGGGACGGAATGATCACCGTTCCACAGTAGTCACCGGGATCAGCCCCGGTTCGCGCTCAGTTCTGGAACTCGTAGCGCACGCTGCCGTCGTCGGGCATGACGATCACTCGACCGTCCCGCAGGTTCCACCCGTCGTTGAGGAAGAAGATGCGACCCCCGCTCACCACGAGCAGCCGCAGGCCGGTGTAGCGGAACAGCGGCGCCTCGGGGGTGCCCTCCGTCGCGCCGACGACGCCCCCGCCCGCGATCGAGAGTGCCGCATCGCTGTACACGGTCGCCCGCGGAAGTGTCTCGATGTTGCCCTCATAGCCGGCCGCCAGCCCTTGACCGACGGCCTCCGCGTAGTCCGCCGTCCCCCAGAAGAGCAGCAGCGTCACCAGGATGGTCACGAACGTCGTCTCCAGGACCCGCCGACGGCGCACCGGCGAAGCCGTCGCCGCCGCGCGGGCGTACCGGTGGATCCGCATTCCCCACGCGGCGAAGAGCACGCAGCCGGCGATCACATAGGGATGAAGTGGCAGCGCGGCATCCGGCGCAGTGAGGGCGATGACGAAGAGCACGACCGCACCCGTGGTGCCGGCGATGATGACGATCAGCGCCCCGCGGCGGATCGCCGGGATCGCCCTTCCGGCATCGACGGCGGCGCGAAGCATCTGGTCGAGCGCGTACCATCCGATGGCCACGATGGTGAGCAGCGTGAGGGGCAGGAAGAGCGAATTGATGCTGCGCAGCATGTAGTCCTGCGGGGAGTAGCCGAACAGGCTGACGTCAAGGCCCATGGCCTTGGCTTGCGCGTTGGAGCGCGCCCAGCCGAAGTAGAGCAGCAGCGCGGCGGCGATCGTCACCGGCGGGCCGACGGCCGAGATCGCCTTGAGCGTGCGCGACCACGGATCCAGCGCCGTATCGGGGGACTCGGGCGGCTTCCGCACCTCGTCTGTCGACGACATCAGGGCACCGTGGGTGTGGGTGTGGGCGTGGGCTCGCCGGGGTCTCCGGGCTCGGTGGGAGTCGGGTCGGCGTCGGATGGACCGCACTGGTCCTCGAGATGTTCGTAGGTCACCGTACCCACCAGGTCGCCGGCCGCGGTGCGCGCCTCGATCGTCGAGACCTCTTGTGGCTCGCGCACAGGCATCTCGAAGTACAGGTGCTCGCGCTCGCCGACGGTGAGACTCACGTCCGCACCGTCCACCGTCAGGACGGTCGTGGGCAGCAGCCGCGCGTCGAGCACGAACCACCGACTGTCGCACGACCCGCTCCCGCCCGACGGCTCCTGCTGCTGGACGCCGTAGAGCTCCTGCTTGCATGCCGTTCCCTCCTCGGGAGCGGTGCTGATGTGCTGCAGCGCAGGGTGCTGAGCGTGGAATTCGACCGCTCGCTGCAGCATCCGGTACACGGCCTCGGCGTGGCATCCGTCCGCCGGGGGTTCGGATGCCTCCCGGAGGGCTGCCACCTGCGCCTGCGCCTGCGCCCAGTCGGCGGCGTCCCCGCTCGCCACCGCCGTGCACATCGCCGCGGCCGCGGACCAGAGCGGCGCGCCGGAGCCGTCCGCGACCGCGGCGTCCAGACCGGCGCAATCACCGTCACGCAGCAGCAGATACCAGCTCTGCTGAGGCGGATCACCCGGCGAGGCGGGACCCGCCGGCACCCAGGGGAGTACCGGGTCGGATCCGCCCGCTTCATCGGGGCCCGCAGGACCCACGGGTCCGGCCGAACCGGAGCCCGGCACCCCGGTGTTCTGCTCGCTTCCGGAGTCGCTCCCGGCCGGCCCGCCCGGCCCGCAGGCGGAGAGAGCGATCGCGGCGACGAGAATCCCGGCGACGGCGATGGCACGCATGGTGCCGCGGCGTGTACGGCGCGAGACGCTGGCCCACGGTGCCACGGTCCGCTCCTGTCCGCAGGAGAGCGTCGCGCGCTCCGGGCGGTGCACGCCACGGCCTCTCGTCTCTGAGAAGGAACGAAATGCCGGCGAGGTGATACATAGGGCGTCTGTCAAGCCCCTCATCCAACACCCGGTGATGCGGAAGGGTAGCCCTGGGACCACGCGTCCCGGAACAGGGGAGGGCTGATCGCCGCGCCCCGGAAAGGACACCTCGCATGAGTATCGGAGCAGGCATCGCCCTCTTCGCGATCGGAGCGATCCTCGCGTTCGCAGTGAACGTCGAAGTCGAATGGGTGAATCTCGACATGATCGGCTACATCCTCATGGGTGCCGGAGCCGTCATCTTCATCGTCGGAATCGTTCTGCTGGCGCGCCGCCGCCGGTCGGACTCGGTGACTCGCACCGCCGTCGACCCGAATGTCAACGAGCAGGTCACGCGCCGGAGCACGAGCACGACGGACGACGCCGCCGGACTCTGACGGACACGCTGACCGCGGGCGCTATGGCGCGCCCGCGGTCAGTGCTGTGGGCCCCCAGCGTCGGCAGACGTGGGCTCGAGCTGTGCCCGAAGGCCGGCGATCCCATGAAGCTCGACATCGCCGCCCAAGCGCCGGGCGTGGTCGGACCGAACAGACTCCCAGCGCTCCCGTGACATGACGTAGCGATTGTGAGGGACGGCGACGCCTTCGCGGGCGACGTGGAACGCGCCGTCCCGGTCGTACCCCACGCGTTCCGAGACGGCGTTCGATGCGCCGTTGTCGGCGAACGCGCCCGACATCGCTTCCTGGGCATCCAGCCCCTCGAAGGCCAGATGCAGAGCCAGCATCCGCATTCTGGTTCCGATTCCGCGCCCCTGGTGCGCGCGGCCCAGCCACGATCCCGTCGTGACGTTCCGCAGCGCCGGCCAGTCCTCCGCGGTGAGTCCCTGGACTCCCACAGGTGTCCCCGCCTCCACCACCGCCAACTCGAGGACGAAGGCAGTAGGGGAGATCCGATTGCGGATTCCCCACTGGTAGGCCAACACGCTGCGCGCCACCTCGTCGGCCGAGCCGCGCGACCACGGGCGCTGGAACGGCATCATGTCGGGGTCATGGATGCCGCGTCCCGCCAGTTCCGAGAGCTCGACGAGCAGGTCGTCATCGATCCAGCGAAGTTCGAGGTCGCCGGCACGCACTCGGACGGCAGAAGCGGGCCAGAGACGGGCGAGGGCGTCGGACTGCGGCATCCCGGAAGTCTGCCAGATGCGCGTCTCTTGGCGTACCGCGACGTGACACCGGCGGCGGAGCTGCCGCCGCGCTCTGGAAAGGCACTGTTGGCCGTTGCGAAAGCGCTTTCCGACTGCTTGAATCGTTCCACCAATTGTGCGTCACCGCCGACGCGCTTCGTCACGAAGCCGTGGCGGCACCGGAATGAGAGAGAAGCGACAGTGAGAACCTTTACTCGAACGGCCATCACGAGCGCTTGTGTCTTCGGACTCGTTCTGTCAGCCGGTGCGGCCCATGCGGGCACGCAGAAGCCGGAAGAGGAGTCTGTACGATCGGTGCTCGCCGTGCTGGACGGGATGGTCGGCGAGCACTCCCACAAGTTCTTCGTGTCTCCGGCCGGCAGCGACAGCAACCCCGGTTCGAAGGGCGCGCCGTTCAAGACGCTGCTCCGAGCGCAGGAGGCGGCATCCGCCGGCGACGTCGTATACATTCGCGGCGGGGTCTACGACGAGTTCGAGATCACCGAGACGGACAACGTTCATGAAGACGTCTATCACTACGTGAACCCGATCTCCAAGAGCGATATCACCTACATGGCCTACCCCGGCGACTCGCGACCGGTGTTCGACTTCAGCAACGTGCCTACCGACCAGCGCGTCGCCGGCTTCTACATCGAGACCGACGTGACCGACGTCAACTTCGTCGGCTTCGACGTGACGGGCGTGAAGGTCGGTGCTCAGAAGCAGTCTGAGGCGTTCCGCATCGCCGGCGGTGCGAACTTCGTGAACATGGCCGCGTACGGCAACGAGGCCAACGGCTTCTACTACACACTCGAAGGCACCGGCGCCGTGATCGACTCCGACGCGTACGACAACGTCGGGCCGACCGCGACGGCGGCGTCGAACACCGATGGCTTCGGAGCGCACGCGAAGAATGTCTGGTACATCGACTCCCGGGCCTGGAACAACAGCGACGACGGCTTCGATAGCGTCAGCTCAGCAGGCCGTGTCGCGTACGTCGGATCCTGGTCGTTCGACCATCACGGCAACCAAGACCACATCGGCGATCAGAACGGCTTCAAGGTCGGCGGGTACGCGTACCGTACGACGGGCCTGCCCGACCCGATTCCCCTGCACACCGTGATCGACTCGCTGAGCGTCGACAACGGAGGCAACAACTTCTACGCGAATCACCAGCCCGGGCAGGCGGCGTACTGGATCAACAACACCGCGACCGACCCCGGCTACGGCTCGAACTACAACATGCTCGAGCGCGTGAGCCCGGCGAGCCCCGACAACATCGCCGGATTCCGCGAGGTGCTGCACGGCAACCTCGCCTACGAGGGCCTGACGACGTCGAACAACGACACCGCGCCGGAGAACGAGACGAACAACTCGTGGACGATCGGGGAAGGGCTGAGCTTCACCGATGACGACTTCGTCAGCGTCGATCGCACGCAACTGACCGCTCCTCGTCAGCTCGACGGCGGCCTGCCCGAGGTCGACTACCTCGAGCCGGTAGACGGAAGTGCGGCGGCCGAGCACGGTCTGGGATACCTCGCCAACGAGGATGCCCCGTTCGCGACGCTCAGCGAGCTCGTGACCGCGTACACGCAGTCTGGCGACATTTCGAGCGGCGTGCTCACCGACGCGCTGCAGAGCGAACTGCAGCGGCACCGCACCAGCCAGTTCGTGAAGATCGTCAACACCGCCGCGAACGACCAGATCAGCGACTACGCCGTCGACACGCTCACCCTGGTGGCGGCAGCGCTGACGTAATCCAGCCAGTGTCAGCAGCAGCTCAGCCGGTCGGCTACCTCAGTCTCCGTTGGCGTTCTCGTCACGGCGTGGTCGGCGCCGGAAGCCCGCGGCCGCAAGGGTTGCGACGCCGGCGATAGCCAGAACGAGGGCGAAGGGCCAAAGCCCGAACATCGGGAGACAGGGCTGCCACGCCTTCGATGCCCACGATCGAGGCGGCGGCCAAGCAGACGGTGGTGGCGAGAGGCGAAAGTTCGGCCGGTAGACCACCGGACACCGCACGCGCGATCATATACTCACGCTTGCCAATACTATCGACTAGCGTTAGTATGGCGACGTGATCCAGTCTTTCGCGGACGAGCCGACGCGCAAGGTCTGGGCGCGCGAGCATGTCCGGCAATTAGGGTCGGAACTGCAACGCGCCGCACAGAAGAAGCTTCGACTGCTCAACGCAGCCGAGACGATCAACGACCTGCGGATCCCGCCGGGCAACCGGCTCGAGAAGCTGGCCGGCGACCGCGACGGACAACACTCGATTCGCATCAACGACCAGTACCGCATCTGCTTCGTCTGGACATCTGCCGGTCCAACCGACGTCCAGATCATCGACTACCACTGAGGAGGGACCACCGATGACGAAGGCACACGACCCGATCACCCCGGGTGAGATTCTCCAGACCGAGTTCCTCGAGCCGCTGGGGATCACGGCCTACCGCCTTGCGCAGGCGACCGGCCTGCCGCAGACCAGGCTCAGCGAGATCATCCGCGGCAAGCGGCGGATCACCACCGACACCGCCCTACGACTCTCTCGCGCGTTCGGCCTCTCGGAGCGCTTCTGGCTCAATATCCAGATCGACTACGACATCGAGCTCGAGCATGACGAGCATGACGCCGACCTCGCACGCGTCGAGCGCCTGATCCCGGCCTGACCTTCCGAGTCCCGCGGGCCTGCGCCCGCACAAGGACCGGCTTGAGCGCGGCTGTCGAGCGCTCAACGACCCGCTGGCGACAGACTTGGCCTTGCTGCCGGGCACGTTGGCCATCAGCGATGCGTGCGGACTGTCTCACCGATCGTGTGGAATGTGTGCCGCAGCGAGATTGCTTCAACAGGTGTGAACAACGACGTCAGCACAGCCCTGCACCGAAGTCAGCTCATCGACTTGACGACGACCGGTCGCCGTAGCGGGCTACCTCGCCGCATCGAGATCTTCCTGCACGATGAGGACGGCGTGCTGTTCATCACCGGGATGCCGCGTCGAGACCGCACAAGGGACTGGATACACAACATCACCGCAGACCCCAACGTCATCGTGCATTTGAAGAAGAGCATCCAGGCCGACGTTCCTGCCACGGCGCGAGTAGTCACCGATCCCCACGAAGCTCGGCCGCTGATCGAGGCCGCCGCACGCCGATGGCGCAGAGACGATATCGACGAAATGATGGCGCACAGTCCGCTCATCGTGCTGACTCCGGCTACCGCCCTCGCCGCCTGACCGCATCCCGAGACACCGGCCGCGGTCCCCGGCGCGAAGGAGCAGAGCATTCGGCTGTGTTGGCCGTGCCAGGCTGGGCTCATGGATGTTCGCGAGGCGCAAGCTGATGTGCGTAGCGCCTACCGTGGTGGGTTCGCGGGGCCGCTCGTATCGGCGCTCATCTGGTTCTTGGCTGCGGCCGCGTATCAGTGGGCATCAACAGGGTTGGGGACGGCCATCCTCTTCCTCGGCGGGATGCTCATCTTCCCGCTCTCCGCACTTGTGTTGAAGGTCCTTGGGAGTCCTTCCTCCTTGCCCAAGGGGCATCCGTCCAATGCGCTGGCGATGCAGAGCGCATTCACTGTTCCGCTCGGACTCCTTGTCGCGATCGCGCTGGGATCGTTTCAGCCGGAACTGTTCTTTCCGGCAGCACTGATCATCGTGGGTGCGCACTACCTCACCTTCATCTCGCTATACGGGATGTGGCTCTACGGTGCTCTGGCGGGCTCGCTGGTTGCTGTCGGTGCCGCGTCGATCTTCTTGCTTCCCGGTCTCCGAGCCTTCAGCGGCTGGATCGGTGCATTGCTCTTCCTGGCCTTCACCGCCCCCCTTTACCTCACGTATCGAGCATCGGTCATTTCCGAACTGACGGTGCCCTAACCTCCCCGACAGACAAGTTGGCGGGCGATGGGCGGCGCTCAGATGGACAACTCCGGGCTCAAGCTCCTACTGAGGGGGCGCGGTCAAAGACATGGCACAGCAATCCCTACAACGGCGACCTCATCGAACAGTACGTCGATGGGACTGGGCGGGTGAGGTTCGGGGGCCACGGCAACTTTGTGCGTGCGGAGGGATCCGCTAGCGCGGCCTCAACCTCGTGCGTTGGCCGACCCACCTTCGCACGCAGTCAGTCGAGTCGTGCATGATCGAACCGTGAAGCAAACCGGCTGGAACGGCGTCGATCTTGCGCGGCGTTACCACTCGGATCTGGTGTTCCCGATACTCGCGGAGCGGTTCCCTCACCTCCCATATGCGGCAGGCCGCATCGGTTCGGGCTCCGACGTCCTTGGATTCGATGACGACGCTTCCCAAGACCATGACTGGGGTCTCCGACTGAACCTGTTCGTACCGGCGGACGCCGTTGACGAGGTAGACCGAGAACTCGAGCGACAGCTTCCCGAAACGTACGAGGGGCTCCCGACCCGCTTCGCATTCACCGGTCAGACCGAGCGCCGCCACCACGTGGACGCCACCTCAGTCTCCGAGTTTCTTGACGTACGCCTGGGCTTCGACCCGCGCACAGATCCGTCCGTCGAAGACTGGCTGTCCCTCACCGGACAAGCCGCACTCGAGGTCACCGCCGGTCCCGTGTTCATTGATACCGACGGAGCGCTCATTGCGGCCCGTCATGCACTGGCCTGGTACCCAGACGACGTTTGGCGCTACATCCTCGCGTGCGACTGGATCCGCCTGGCGCAGGAACTCCCGCTGATGAGCCGCGCCGCCGAGGTCGGCGACGAAGCCGGCTCTCGCGTCATCGCCGCCCGCCTGACTCAGATCACCATGCACCTGGCGTTCATGCTCGAACGGCGCTGGCCCCCCTACCCGAAATGGTTCGGCACGTCGTTCAACCGCCTCACACGCGCGAAGGAACTTAGCGAGCCGCTCAACAAGACACTCCACGCAGACGACGACGCCGATCGACAGTCCGGCCTCGCCCGTGCACTCGAGGTGTTGCTGCGCGAGCAGAACACTCTCGGCCTCACCACGGCGACGCAGGCCATCGTGCCCTTCTGGGATCGCCCCCACATCCACCCGAACCCATCGATCGTGAGCCAGCTACTCGGTGGCATCGTTCGCGACGAGGTGAGAACACTTCCGTATGGCCGCGGCGCCGCGGAGCAGCGAACCGACAACGTCGACATCCTCATTGACGCCCGAGCCCGCGCACGCATCGTCACCGCGTAGGCGATCTCGCCCGGAGATGGACCGGCTGCGCGCGAGCTGAGTAACGCGCTAGATACCGCATGGCTGGGTGCCGACAGCCGGATTTTGGTCGCGCTCGGTCCGAGGGGGCGGCGACGGCGAGCTCTTGCCGCGGGGCTCTCGGGGGTGGACAATGCGCCCATGGGGGCATCTTCGGATCGCCGGGGTGGTGTGTGGGGTGCGTCGCGAGTCTCCGCAGTTCTGGGCGTGATCCTGTTCGCAGGCGCCTGCCTCACGGCATGCACGGTGACGCCTGAGTCCGCCTCACCGACCGGCACGCCACTCGCCGAGCCGACGGATATGCCCGCGTTGCCGGCTGGTGCCGCTGAGCCGTTCAACGTTCCTGCCTTCGATGGCCCAGAGCCACAGCCCGTCGTGAACGGCACAACCTATGTTCTGAACAACGCGAACCCTGGCGCGTCAGACTTTCAGACCATCGAGTACACCGTCCCACCCGGGTGGGAGACCGGCGACGTGTACATCGGCAAGGATCTCGGGGAACCTGGTGAGGTGGCGATCAGCTTCTGGACGCCCTCAGGCGTCTATTCCGACCCATGCCGGCGAACCACGGACTTGAGTCCGATCGACCTCGCAGACCACACCCATGCCGATGGCCACCTCGTTCTCATGAGCTATCCGCAGATCGGACTTTCGGCGCAGAACGGCCGTGCCGCGACAGAGGCGCGTTCAGTGATCATCGACGATCCTTCGGAGGACGAAGGAACCATCGCGCTTCGACTCGAGCTCACCGTACCCGAGGATCTCGACATCGCGTCCTGCGACGAGGGCGCTTACGTGGCATGGCCGGCCACCCACGCAGGCGATCAGCCGCAGGACAACCACGTCGCAGGACAGACAGACATCATCTACCAGGTCGACGTCGACTTGGGGCCGCTCATCATCGACGCGTCGTTCCGGCCGGGATCCCCGCGGGAGAGCGTCGAGGAGCTGTATGCCGTTCTCGGATCGATTGTGATGGACCGGTACTGACCCTCGGACACGCACGACGCCACTCCCGGCGAGCACCTGCAGGTGGCGCCCCGCCCGTGACGGACCCGCAAGGGGTGCGGTCCGTCGGCAGTCGCCCGCGCACCGGCTCTGGATGTGTATGTCGCGGTGATGGATGTTGAGTCGCGGCATAAGGGACTCGGAGTTCCCGAGTGGGTCTATAGCGTTCGCCTCGAGAGGAACGAGACCTACTGCCTCGTCGAGGAAGCCGAGGGGCGCGCGGCGTCAGCGACCAGGCGTCTGACGCACGCATGTGGACCCCTTTCCGTGCCGCGCTCGCATCGGGGGACCGGTGTCGGCAGTCGATCGGTCGGCCAGCGGGTGCCTTGTCCACCGGCAGGGGTCTTCTCCTACGACGACCCTCCACGAGAGCAGGTCCTCATACGCCCGCCGCACCATTGATCAAAAGTTCACCAGGAACAGCGCGGACTCGAGAGGCCGATCTCCGCGAAGTGTCGTCGCCACCACGCGGACCTCGTTGCTCTTTAGCCAGCGGAACGCATACGTACAGGTAATCCTGAATGCTCGTTGCCCAACGTGCACCGCGAAGGTTTCGACCTGCGTAGTCAGCCCCGGTCTGATCTTCCCGAACTTGAGGAAGGTGCCATTTCGGTATAGCCGCGTTGGGACACTGGATGCGAATGCAACACTGAACCAATCTTCTTCATCGTCTCCGAATCTGATGTCGACGGCCCACCAAGACTCGACGTCGGCAGGCTTGCTATCGGACGGCGTGATTGTGACTTTCGGTGCGGTTGACCCCTTCCCTGAGCGTGATCTTTTCGGTGCTGCAAGCGCTGGAACAGCCTTCACTTCGCGACGGACGTCTGGAAGGATTTTGACACTCCCAGCTTCAAGGGAGAGAGGCACCGGGTAAGCCGAGTGCAATATGGGTCCGGTTGCAGCGGCGGAGACGTGCTGACGCGAAGCGTGGGTCTTCGCGCGCGCGAGGGATCGCTTCGATGCGCGGCTGGCGAGGGCCGCGCGCATGTAGTCGTTGAGCACCCTCCTGGGTGCTGCCAAGTCCACGGTCATGGTGATCGAACCGATGTCGTGACGGTCCAACGATTCATACTCATTTATCCGCTCGATGACTCCTGCGGCTATGTCGACACTCGCGGGGTTGTCAAGGGCGACCCTCGTGTACAGACGGAGGATCTGCTTGACCGAATACGACTTGCGGTTCCCCGTTGCGACCCCGTCCATGGCGCACAAGAATGCGAGAAGCCTTGGGTCCATCGCGACGTCGCATTCGCTGATCACTCGTAGGTCCGTCATCGCCTTGTCGGCTTCGGTGTTTGCGGCCTCGACCGCGGCCGCCGCCGCCGTCCCACGCTGGAGGTATTCGCCCAGTTGCGGAGTAAGGTGCGTTATCTGCCTAGGTGGATCGGTTACATCCAGGCCCATGCTGACGAGTGCCGCGACGAGCGCAGTTAGGCATTCGTCGTCGTCTGGTATTCGGAGATGGAGCGCGAGTAGGACCTCGGGGAAGACGCCCCCCGCCTTAGTCCGAAATTCCCTGAGAACGTCGACAGCTGCGGACCGGCCGCCGACGGCGTCTGCGAGATTTGCTGCGATCAATGCAGCACTGCAACCTATCGGCAGTTCCTCGTCGACCGCGTACCGCATGGTATCGGACAGCGCACTGACCGTAGACTCCGCATCTCCCACCGCGAGTGATGAAAGAGCCCTCAAGAGTTGTGCGGCGGGACGAAATGGAAATAGGCGGACACTCTCGGTCGCATCTCGTTGCGCTTCGACATACCAGCCGCGTTTGAAGGCAAGGTTGGCACGATCAAGCATCTCGTCCCCCGCGGTTCGCGAAGGATGCCTTAGGACATCGACGATTTCCTCGTTTGATGTCTGCAGGTGCTCGATGGAATCGATCAGCGGTGAAAGGTCCACCTTCGGCGCGCCTTCGGGCCGCATGGTTGCCTTCTTCTCATCGCGTGAATCCCCGTATGCCTTGAGCAGCAGCGTGCCTGTCTCTAGTAGGAATTCGACAGCAAGCTCAATCACGGATCACAACCTCTCATCCAGAGCGGACGTTTGACCGACGTTCGTACCCAGCGGCATAGTTCGCAAAAGTTCTGTCAGCTAGCAGGAGGGTGCCCCGGCGAGCGAGATACTCATCGCCCCCATCCTTCGGCCGGCGAGCTCTCCCGGGCGCTGGTCGGCGCATCGGCACTGTCAGGTGTTCGCCGAATGGGCAGCCGACCACCCGCTGTCGAGGGGCGCGTACGTGGCCGCCGAGGAAGCGCACCTCACCGCGTCAAGTGGTGGTGCTGAGCGTGGTCTCCCAAGGACTCGCCGCCCGTACGATCGGTCACCGTCTGGGTATCTCTAGTCGCACGATCGAGCGGCACCTGGCGAACAGCTGTGTTCGACCCGGAATGTAGGACAGCGTGACCGCGGTGCGGCTCGCAACCCTGGCAGGCGGTCTTGGCGGCGGGCAGACCGGCGCCTGACGCCTGAATCAAGCGAGGGCATTCGACCAGCCGTCGATCGTCCCCACGTGCCGACTCAGTTGAACACCGCGAAATGGCCGCGCATGCCCGGCGGACGCTCCGCTTTCGTGCGCAGCCCGCCGAGGGATCCCCTGGGGCACGCGACGTCGTGCTTCGAGCCCACACTTGCGCACTTCCGCAACGAATTCGACACGAGCGCGGGGCTGGCTGTGAAACGACCAGAGCGGCAGGGAGCGGGACCCTTCACCCGAACCCCGCCGCGGACTAGCGTGGGGTCGTGTCCGCACCCGCGACCGACGCCCGCACCGCGCACGCCGCCGGCGCGCGGCGGCTGCTCGAGAGCTACTGGGCGCTGCCGCCGGACGCGCAGGTCCGGCTCGCCAAGCGCACCTCGAACCTGTTCCGTTCGCGTTCGGCTGCTGCCGCCCCCGGCCTGGACACGTCGGGGTTGACGGGAGTCATCCGCGTCGATCCTGCGGGTCGCACGGCGGACGTCGCGGGCATGTGCACCTACGAGCATCTCGTCGCCGCGACACTGCCGCACGGGCTGGCACCCCTCGTCGTACCGCAACTGAAGACGATCACGCTCGGCGGCGCGGTCACGGGCCTGGGCATCGAGTCGACGTCGTTCCGAAGCGGGCTGCCGCATGAATCAGTGCTCGAGATGGACATCCTCACCGGCGCAGGGGAGGTGATCACGGCATCCCCGAGCGATCACGCCGACCTGTACCGGGCGTTTCCCAATTCCTACGGCACTCTCGGCTACGCGGTGCGTCTGCGCATCGAACTCGAGACGGTCCAGCCGTTCGTGGCCCTCCGGCAGGTGCGCTTTCACACGATCGCCGATCTGATGGCGGCGATGGACCGCATCGTCGCAACGCGTCGGCTGGACGACGTGCCGGTGGACTATCTCGACGGTGTGGTGTTCAGCGCCGACGAGAGCTATCTGTGCGTCGGGACCCAGAGCTCCGCGCCCGGCCCGGTCAGCGACTACACGGGGCGACACATCTACTACCGGTCCATCCAGCACGACGACGCCGGGAAAGCCGACCGGCTCACCATCCACGACTACCTCTGGCGGTGGGACACCGACTGGTTCTGGTGCTCGGCGGCGTTCGGGGCGCAGCATCCCTTCGTCCGTCGCGTGTGGCCCCGACGCTGCCTCAGCAGCGCCACGTACAGCAGGCTCATGCGGCTGGAACGCCGATTCGACATCGGCGATCGCCTCGAGAAGCTGCACGGGCGCCCCGCGCGCGAGCGCGTGATCCAGGACGTCGAAGTGCCGATCGCCCGGTGCGCCGAATTCGTCGACTGGTTCCTCGGGAACGTGCCGATCACGCCCATCTGGCTCTGTCCGCTGCGATTGCGCGACCATCACGCGTGGCCGCTTTACCCGCTGCATCCAGCCGAGACCTACGTCAACGTCGGCTTCTGGTCGACCGTTCCGGCCGGGGCGACTGATGGCGAGACGAACCGGCTGATCGAGCGGAAGGTGCGCGAGCTCGACGGGCATAAATCGCTGTACTCCGACGCGTTCTATTCGCGGGAGGACTTCGACTCGCTCTACGGCGGGGCGGACTATCGAGCGGCGAAAAGGCGATACGACCCCGACGGGCGACTGCTCGACCTCTATCAGAAGGCTGTGCAACGACGATGACCACATCCAAGGAACGGACGGATGCCTCGGCCGATGGCGCCGCCGCCGGCACGGCCGACGCGGAGTCCGGAAAGCTCACGCTCGCCGAGGTGCTTGAGATATTCACGGCCGGCCGGCTGCCGCTGCGCTTCACCGCGTATGACGGCAGCACGGCCGGCCCTCCCGACGCGCCTTTTGCCCTTGACCTGAAGACACCCCGCGGCACGACGTATCTTGTCACCGGGTTCGGCGATCTCGGGCTCGCGCGCGCCTACATCGCCGGTGATCTCGACATCCGAGGTGTGCACCCCGGCGACCCATACGAGCTGCTCAAGACGCTCGAGACCCTCGAGTTCCCGCGAGCATCGCCGCGGCTCATGGCCCGGATCGTCCGCTCGATCGGCGTCGAGCATCTGCGCCCGGTCGCGCCGCCGCCTCAGGAGGTGCCCCCGCGCTGGAGGCGCATCGCCGGTGGCCTGCGGCACAGCAAGTCGCGCGATGCCGAGGCGATCCACCACCACTACGACGTCTCGAACATCTTCTACGAGTGGGTGCTGGGCCCGTCGATGACCTACACGTGCGCGTGCTACCCGCACCTCGACGCTTCGCTGGAGGAGGCACAGGAGAACAAGTACCGGCTCGTGTTCGAGAAGCTGCGGCTGAAGCCGGGCGACCGGCTGCTCGACGTCGGCTGCGGGTGGGGCGGCATGGTGCGCTACGCCGCTCGTCGCGGCGTCCACGCCCTCGGAGTGACACTGTCGCAGGAGCAGGCTGGGTGGGCGCAGCGCGCCATCGCCGACGAAGGACTGGAGCACGCTGAGGTGCGGTACGGCGACTATCGCGACATCGCCGAGACCGGTTTCGACGCGGTGTCGTCGATCGGGCTGCTCGAGCACATCGGGGTGCGCAACTACCCGGCGTACTTCCGCTTCCTGCGCTCGCGGATACGCCCGGGAGGCCTGCTGCTCAACCACTGCATCACCCGCAGTGACAACAAGACCGAGCCCGCGGCGCAGGGGTTCATCGACCGTTACGTCTTCCCGGACGGCGAGCTGACCGGTTCCGGTCGCATCGTCACCGAGGCACAGGATGCCGGGCTCGAAGTACTGCACGAGGAGAACCTGCGCCCCCACTACGCACTGACGCTCCGTGACTGGTGCGCGAACCTCGTCGAGCACTGGGACGAAGCGGTCACCGAGATCGGACTGCCCGCTGCGAAGGTGTGGGGCCTCTACATGGCCGGATCACGGCTCGCCTTCGAATCGGGCGGGATCGAGCTGCACCACGTTCTGGCCGTCAACTCCCGGGGGAACAGCGACGATGCCGACCTTCCGCTGCGGCCGTGGTGGACGCCATAGCGGCGCGCGGCCGGAGTCGCTGCGGTTCTCATCTCAACTCCGCCACGCTCCAGGGCCGCATTGTGCGACACTGCTTTCCCTCCGTCACCCTCCGAACCTCCGGTGCTCCTCGATCACGGCCCGGAGCCCGACGGCCGCGCCCGTGAGCGTGGGGCGCCGTGAGCCGGTGGTCGTGCACGGGCGCACCTGCGTGCCTTGATGATCGAGTGTCGCCCTTTGGCTCCCGGTACCAACGGTTAATCGTCGATCGGCATGATAGAGCCCAGTTGCGCGGACATGGCCCGGCCTTCGTTCCTCGCCCGCAAGCGGACCGCCCTGCGGGCCGGGTCTGCAGTAACGAACTGAGGACGAAGGGACCCTGGACACCGCAGCGTTCCTAGGCTGGGGCGATGTCGTTATGGTGAGGACGTGGTTTCGGATGCTCCCGTCTCACTGATACCGGCAGCTGGAGTCGCCGCACGTGCGGCGAATCTGGAGTTGCGTTGGATGGACGATGACCTAGTCGTCGAGCTCGCGCGTCTGGCAGTGCGGGGCGTACATGACCCGAGTCGAATGCCGTTCAGCACGCCGTGGACGCGCGGAACGCCTGACGAGATCATGCGCGGGATGCTCGAGTACCAATGGGCGACAAGAACTGCGATCGGACCCAGTAGGTTCCGCCTGGAGTACGCCGTGCTCGTGGACGGAGTCGTCGTCGGCTCGCAGGGTGCTGGAGCCAAGGACTGGAGCGTGCTGCGCACGGTGAACACCGGGTCCTGGCTCGGTCAAGAATTCCAGAACCGAGGCATCGGCACTCGCATGCGAATGCTGATGCTGGACCTTCTTTTCGCGGGTCTAGGCGCAAACGAGGTGACCTCGAGTGCGTTTTCCGACAATCCGGCATCTATCGCGGTCTCACGCAAGGTTGGGTACCGCCCGGACGGGACCGAAGTGGTTGCTCGGGAGGGTGCACCCGCGACACTGCAGCGGTTCCGCATGTCGCACGAGCGTTGGCAAGACGTACGCGCCAGCCACCGACCACACCTCGGAGGCCCCGTAACACTCGAAGGCGTCACCGCATTGTGCGAGTACCTCGACACGGTGTCTCAGGCCCGCTGAACGGCGTCTCGACTTGTGGCCGACGCCGTAGACGCGATCACGATCCTGGGAATGCGTGCACGCCGTTCGAGGCCGTGATGCGGAATTGTCGCGGACGCGGCCCCCGCGGTTGGATATCGCCCGATGAAGGACCGTCAATCGACACCCCCTCGGTGCGATTGGTTCGCTCCTAGCCGCCCGGGCAGTCGCAGTCACCGCCGCTGTGGCAGACACAGCTTGGGGGCTCGGACGTCGTGTCGGGTGGTGGTTCCGTGCCGCCTCGCGACACGTCGTGGTAGTTCGTACCCGTGCTCAACGTGACGATGAGAGCGCGCCCACTTGCGCGGATGGCGGCTTGCTCGTGGGGCCGGTCCTCCACTTTTTCACCGTCGCTCGCGTAGTACGTCACGAGTCCTGAGCCGTCGAATTCCGCGGAAGTACGGAAGCTCAGACCGACCCGAATACCGTCCGCGCACTGTGCACCGACGCCGGGCAGGTTGTCGACGGTGTACGGGCGCCGTTGGCGTTCTCCCCTGGAATGCCATACATGGCCCAATACTGAGCGGCCATGTCGAAATCTGCCTCGTCCGGGTCGCATCCGATCGCCGTGAGGTGCGCGCGGTACGCCGCGATCAGTTCCGCTGGATCTTCGGTGTCCGTTCCCACAATCCACGACGTCACGCGCCCGCACGACCAGTAGTACGAGTCATGCGGGCCCCACACCGCGCTGTAAGTGCCGCGCTTGCAGTAGTCCTGGACACCCACCGACAACGGCTCACCCAGTGCCGCCGTCGCCAGGAGACCTTCCTGTTCCGCGGCGACCTCCTCGCGGGCTGCGACTACGTCCGGGTCGTGGGAACCCGACGGCGGAGAGACGCTGGCGGGTGCACACCCAGACAATACGACCACGACGAAACCGGACGTCACCGCCACCAGCATCGCGAGACAGCGTGCGCGGAGTGTAGACATGGCCAGAGCCTAGATCGCCCCGCATGCCCCATCAGGCATGACCCCGACGAGAACCGACTAACGGCACTGGGCTGACGGCTTCTAGCGGCCCGGTGAGCGACCGATCATCGTGCTACGCGGAGCTACGGCCGATAAATGCGTGACCGTTCGTTGCCGCGCCTGTAGTTGCCGGTGACCCGCGCCTCGAACGTGGTGCCACGAGATTGTGACTGCGCAGCGGGAGTGCGAGAAGCTGCGTCGTGGTGATCCTGACGCTCACCGTGTCACCGTGTCACCGTGTCACCGTGTCACCGATTCGACGGCGGCGCGGTAGCGTCCTGCGAGCATGTCGATGTGCGCGACGAGCTCGGGCGGATCCGTCACCGTGAAGTCGAGGCCCAGCATCCCGATGTAGACGGCGATCGTCTCATAACCGTCCGCACCTGTCGCCAGTGCCGAGGTGTGCTCATCGAGGACCTCCACAACGCCGACGGTCGGATCGATTCGTGACAATACCTCTTCGGCCGGCGCGTGCACGACGATCCTGGCATGTACCCGCCATCCGGCGCCGACGACTCCTCTCAGCACAAGAGTCGACGCATCAGCAGGCAACTCGCGAGGTGTGAATGGGCGGAAGGTGCGAGCGCTCGGCTTCATGCGGTCGAGGCGGAAGGTGCGCCAGTCGTCGCGTTCGAGGTCGAACGCGACGAGGTACCAGCGACCCCGCCAGCTGACCAGGCGATATGGCTCGACCCGACGCTTCGCGGCCTCCTCGGCGGAGCCGTTGGCGGAGAAGCGCGTGTAGCTGAATCGGAGCCACTCATGCTCCTGGATAGCCATGGCGACAGCGGTCAGCGTTTCCGCATCCACGATGGCAGGGTCTGCTCCGCGTGTCGATGGCACGGGGACCTCCGTCGCCGTGCGCAGAGCGGCGACTTTGGCGCGCACGTGGCTGGGGATGACCTGTTCAAGCTTAGCGAGCGCGCGCTGAGCGCTCTCATCCATGCCTGCCATCTGACTCGTCCCGACTGTGGCGAGTGCGATGGTCGTGGCCACAGCCTCGTCATCGTCGAAGAGCAACGGCGGCATGTTCGCCCCGGCGCTGAGCCGGTAGCCACCGGCGGAACCATGGCGGGCATCGACCGGGTATCCGAGCTGGCGGAGGCACTCGATGTCGTTGCGGACAGTGCGTGTCGACACGCGGAGCCGCTGAGCCAGCTCGGGGCCCGGCCAGTGCGGCTTGGACTGCAGGAGCGAGAGGAGGCGGAAGAGCCGCGCGGACGTTTTCAGCATCAGCTCAGCATGCCAGCACAAGCGGAAGCAGATGTTCCTATTGCCGAAATAGCCTCGCCACATGACAAACACGACAGCGTCGATGACGCAGACCACGACCTTTCGTTCCCGCGGGGCCTCGACGCACGACGAGTCCGTTCGTCCATTCAAGGTGGCGATCCCGCAGGTGGAGATCGACGATCTGAACGACAGGCTCCTCCGCACCCGGTTCGCGCCCTCGGCACCCGGCGACGACTGGGCATACGGCGTTCCCACCTCGTGGATCGCCGAGCTCGTCGAGTACTGGCGCACCGAGTTCGACTGGCGCGCACTCGAAGAGAAGATCAACGCCGTTCCCCATTTCCTCACCGAGATCGACGGACAGCAGATCCACTTCATCCACGCCCGCTCTCACGAGAAGAACGCGCTCCCCATCGTGCTCACGCACGGCTGGCCGGGATCGTTCCTCGAGTTCCTCGACATGATCGGACCGCTCACGGACCCGGTGGCACACGGCGGTCGCGCAGAAGACGCGTTCGATGTCGTCATCCCCTCGGTGCCCGGTTACGCCTTCAGCTCCCCCCTCGTCGAGGGCGGGTGGTCGTCGGCCAGAGTGGCCGCAACCTGGGACACGCTGATGAAGCGTCTCGGCTACGAGCGCTACGGCGCGCACGGCGGTGACGGCGGATCACTCATCGGTCGCCAGCTCGGACTGCTGAACCCCGTCGGCCTGGTCGGCACGCACGTGCTGCAGTTGTTCTCGTTCCCGTCCGGCGACCCTGCAGAGTTCGAGAAGCTCAGCCAAAAGGACCACGAGTCGCTCGCAACGCTCGCGAATTTCCAGGCGCGTGCGGGCTTCTCGGCGATGCAATCCACCCGCCCGCAGACCGTGGCTCATGCCCTGTCCGACTCACCGTCCGGACTCCTCGCGTGGAACGAGCTGATCGTCGGGTTCGGCGACGGCAACCTGCTCAGCCGCGACCAGGTGCTCGGGAACGTCGCGCTCTACTGGTTCAGCAACTCGGCCGGGTCAGCTGCACGCCAGTACTACGAAGACGCCAAGGTCATCGATCACAGCGCTCCAGCCCCTGTGAACGAGGCGCCGACGGGCGTGTCCGTCTTCGCGAACGACTTCCGCACGATCCGGGCGTTCGCCGATCGCGAGAACAGCAACATCGTGTACTGGTCGGAGCACGACGAAGGCGGTCACTTCGCGGCAATGGAAGTACCCCAAACACTGTCGGAGGACCTCAGAGAATTCTTCTCCGCACTCCGCTGACCACATGACTGAGGCGGGCCCGTGAACAGGGTCCGCCTCAGTCACATGCTTTGCCCCGCGGCGGTCGAAATCGGGTTCGCCCGACCGGGAAAGTGTCATGACAAAGCGAGTGTCGAATGAGAACAGCCGGAGGCATGCCCGACTGAGCCATTGGGTAAATCCGCCACTTCGCGTGGAATCTGAGTCCGGATGCGTCTGTGCGGCGACGAGTTCGTCCCCGCACCGAGGGTCACGCCGGCTACGACGTCAACGCCACGACGTCGCGCGCGGGCCGCGGATCGCCCAGCTCGGCCAGGACCGCGACAGCTTCTATTCGTGGGCACCGAAGCTGGAAGCCGGCGCTCACGACCAGCGATCCTGGTTGGCTCTACGGGGTCAGCGTCCTGGGTCGTCGCCGGGTGGCGGCGGAGTCAATGCGAGCCAGACGCGTCACTCTTCCCGGACGTGGGTACTCCTCGTATGCGGCGGTGCTGCGGGATGGGCGGTTTCGCCTGTTGATCGTCATCGGCACCGGGATGTGGCAAGACAGTCACTTCGTTGAGGTCGCAGGACACTCCATCCCCGACCCGGATCATCGGCGCCGCGCTGTAACTCGATACCTTGCGGGACTGGCGGTGGTTGTCATCAGCGCGCTTATCGGCCTCACGATGATGGCCGTCTTGGGAGGCCTCCTCGGTCTCTGGGTGATCGGCGCAGACTGAGGCAATACACGCACCCCCCTCGGGTGCGCGGAGGGACGATTGCCCCATTTCGGGCGCCGCCGGGTTCGATCGTGCGGCCGGTCGGCGTACGTTGATGGACCGGCTCGCGGGCGCCGCCGCGCGTATACCCTCGGCATGGGGATCAAGAGGACTGGCGAAGCTCTACGAGTGGGCTACCTGGGCGAGTTCAGCTCGAGCGCCCTCGAGGAGCGCCAGGCTCAGCTCCTGCTCGCCGCGTATTTGTGTGTGAAGCTCCTCCGACGAGAGGATTCGGGTGGTGCTAACGACGGCAGCGTCGACCTCAGCGCGGATGAACGTCAGGTTGGCCTCGTCAAGTTCGATGCCGAATGGGGCGTCCCGCGGTGGCCAGCCTGCGGGGCCTTGACCTCGCAGCGGGTGCACAGCCGCGAGCTCCCAGCCGCGATTGCGGAGCGACTGCGCCCGCGCGATGACTTCTTGATCGCCGTTACCCGACTGCACCTCGTTCGAGATCAAGTTGTCGAGCACCGCATCAATAACAAGCCATGTCCCCACCGACACCACGCACCGAGACTAGCAAGGGTGGGTGCACGCATTCTCGTGCGAACCAGGACCGGCTCGCGGGCAGCGCCCGGTCGTCTAGCATTCCAGGATGACGACCGCGGCTCTGACTCGGACCCCGCTCGAGGGGTGGAAGGGCACCGCGTACCTCGTCTGGTTCTGGCTCCTCGCGATCGCCGGTCTCTTCGTGATGACCGGGGCATGGATCCTGCTCCCGCTGGCGTCGCTGGAAGAGGTCACCGAACAGGGCAAGGCTCTCGCTGCCGGCACGACAATGGCTGGAACCACTCTCGTCTTTGGCGTTCTGCCTCTCGTCGTGGCCCACGCAACTGGATTGCTGATCCTCTGCTCGATCGGCGTACAGGGCCGCTACGACCGTTGGCGCGGATTCTGGCTCGGGGTAGCGGCAGTGCTTGCTGCATCGATCATCGGACTCACCGCCACGCTGATCCTCTCGGGCGGCGAGCTCATCGCAACACATAGTTACGTCCCCTGATACACAACCACCCCGATCGCCGCACGCACGGGGACCCCTGCAGCAACGCTGGCAAGTGCGCTACCGTCAGCCTCGAGGTGCATGCTCACGTAAGGAGGCGGGATGCGACGTGGTGTCTTGATCGGGCTAGCAGCGCTTGTCCTCGCGCTGATGGGTCTCTCCGTGATCGGCGAGCTCTGGGTTCTGCCAAGCGAGATCGACCGCGTAACGACGACATTCCCGGAGACTGAGCCCCACGCGACAATCGCTCTCCTGTGGGGAGTTGCGGCGATCACGTGCTGCCAGCTCCTCCTGGTCATGGCGCTACGGCTCGTCGCGCTTGGCCGCAACGAGAGCAAGTTCAGGGCGTCCGCATTCCGGTGGGCGCGCGCAATGGTCGGCTGCCTACTTCTGCTGGTCGCGCTGATTGCCGCGGCGATGGTCTTGCTGAGCGTTTGGGGTTACTCCAGCCCGCTGTCGTTCTTGCTCGGCATCGCGGGAGGGATCGCCCTGACGGCCGCAGTGGCAATTGCTAGTTCACGAGTCTCGCGACGTTCGGAGCGTCGATTGCTCGTCTCGCCGGCGACGGCACACTAGCCCCATCGCAGATAGCCGCCCGTTGACCGACCGGTATCCGGTCGAGTGAGTAGCGGGTTCGAGTCCCGATAGTCACCTCCGGATGAGCCGCTCGATGACCCCGCTGCGGGCGCGGCGCGACTACGTGTCGATGGAGACCATGTTGGCTTGGTCGTGTCGTTCGCCGGCCGCGGGTTCGAGCGCGGTCAGGCGGTCGGCCTGGTCCGCCGTCAGTTCGATTGTGTCGGCGGCGGTGTTCTCCTCGACTCGCGTGACCCGGCGGGTGCCCGGGATCGGGGCGATGTCGTCGCCGCGGGTGAGGATCCAGGCCAGCGCCGTCTGCGCGGGCGTTGCTCCGATCTCGGCGCCGATCGTGCGCACCTCGTCGACGAGGCGAAGGTTGCGGGTGAAGTTCTCGCCCACGAAGCGCGGGTTTGTCTTGCGCCAGTCATCGTCCGGGATGTCGGCCGCGGATCGGATCTGGCCGGTCAGCAGACCGTGACCGAGGGGCGAGTAGGGGACGAAGCCGATGCCGAGCTCACGGAGCAGGGGCAGGATCTCCGCTTCCACGTCGCGGGTCCACAGCGAGTACTCGGTCTGCAGGGCCGAGACCGGCTGCACGGCGTGTGCGCGCCGAATGGTCTGCGTGGATGCTTCGGAGAGACCGAAGTGGAGCACCTTGCCTTCCGCGATCAAGTCGGCGACCGCACCCGCGGTCTCTTCGATGGGCGTGTTCGGGTCGACGCGGTGCTGGTAGTACACGTCGATGTGGTCGGTGCCGAGACGGCGGAGCGAACCCTCTACGGCGGCTTTCACGTTGGCAGGCGCGCTGTCGATCACGCCCGGTCCGCCGCCGGAGTGGGAGACGAGACCGAACTTGGTGGCGATCTTCACCTCATCTCGACGACCGCGGATGGCCTGGCCGACGATCTCCTCGCTGAGGTAGGGGCCGTAGATCTCGGCGGTGTCGATGTGAGTGACTCCGAGGTCGAGGGCGCGGTGGATGGTGCGGATGGACTCGTCGTTGTCGAGACCGCCGCCCGTCGTGTAGGTGCCGGCCATGGTCATCGCTCCGAGGCCGATGCGGGAGACTTCGAGGCTCCCGAGGTGTGCGTTCTTCATGGGTGTTCTCCGTTCGGTGCGGTCAGGCCTGTGAGGTGGGCATGGCCCACAGTTCGGCGATGGAGGAGCGGCGGTGGCGCGTGACCATGTACACGATGCTCTCGGCGATGTCTTCCGGCTGGAGCTTCTCGGGGATGCTCTCCGCGTCGGAGACGGCGAGCGCGTCTTTGACGGTGTCGTTGTTGTGCGAGATCAGCTCGGTCTCGACGGCGCCGGGCTCGAGCACGCCGACCCGGACGTGCTTCTTCGTGATCTCCTGGCGGAGCGCTTCGGTGAAGCCGTTCACCCCGAACTTCGTCATGTTGTAGGCGGCGAAGTTCGCCCACGCCTGCCGGCCGGCGATGGAGGAGATGTTGACGATGTCCGCGACGGCGCGCAGTTCATCTTCGGCGGCTGCCAGCAGGTGCGGGAGGGCGGCCTTGGTCATGAAGAGCAGGCCGTTTTGGTTGACCGCGATCATCCGCTCCCACTCCTCGACATCCTGATCGGCGACCGGTCCAAGCAACATCAGCCCGGCATTGTTGATGAGGATGTCGAGGCGTCCGAGCCGGTCGATGACCGTCTGTACGGCGCGCTCGGCCTGCATGCGGTCGGTGATGTCGGCGGTGAGCGCGAGGGCCGATCCGCCCGCGGCCTCGATCTCGGTGACGAGGGCGTGGAGTCGACCCTCACGGCGGGCAACAACCGCGACAGTCGCGCCCAGTTCGGCGAGCTGCTTCGCAGTGGCCTCACCGATGCCACTGCTGGCGCCGGTGACGATCGCAACGGTTCCGGTGAGCTTGTCCTGAGTCATGGATGCCCTTCTCGAGTTTCACCGCTCGTTCGGCGGATGGTTCGAGTCAACGCTTCTTCGCCGGAGTTAGCGTGGCCCTACCTACAGGTGCCCCGACAGGGACCCCCGACGCGCTCCCATGTCGGCGTAGTTTCGATGGCATGGACACGTCGGACGCGATCAGCGAGTTCCTCACCACGCGGCGCGCGAAGCTCACGCCGTCGCAGGTGGGGCTACCGGACTTCGGCGGTCGCCGCCGGGTTCCGGGGCTGCGCCGGGAGGAAGTCGCGCTGGTGGCGGGAATGAGCGCGGAGTACTACAAGCGCCTCGAACGCGGCAACGCGACGGGCGTCTCCGAGGCAGTCATCGACGGTGTCAGCCGCGCCCTGCAACTAGACGAAGCCGAACACGCCCATCTGTACGACCTGATCCGCACAGCCAACACCGGCGCTCACCCGCAGCAACGACCACGGAACCCCCGCAAGACACAGCTCACGCCCGGCATGAGACAGACCATCGACGCCATGTCGACGGTGCCGGTCTACCTACAGAACGGCCGTCTTGACGCGGTGGCCACCAACCGCCTCGGGGCAGCTCTCTTCTCCGAGATGCTCGACAACGCCCGGCCGCCAGCGAATGCCGCCCGATTCATCTTCCTCGAGCCTCGCGCCCAGACCTTCTATCGGGAATGGGAAGCGCAGACCCGCCAGATCGTGGCTGTCCTTCGCACCGAAGCCGGCCGCTCGCCGTACGACCGTCAGCTGACCGACCTTGTCGGCGAACTCTCCACCCGCAGCGATCTGTTCCGAAAGCTGTGGGCAGCCCACGACGTCCGCGAACACCGCACCGGCCTGAAACTCGTGCACCATCCCGTCGTCGGCGACCTCAATCTCACCTTTCAAGCGATGGATCTCGCGTCCGACCGCGGACTGCAGATGATCGTCTTCTCGGCCGAACCCGGATCTGCCACCCACGAACGTCTCCAACTACTCGGCAACGTGGCCGAAACGAGCCACACGGAAGGCGACCAGGTAGCTATCGAGGGCTGATTCGCCGCGAATCGCTGAACCGAGCGGCGGCGACGCCTAGTCGCGGATCACCGCCGCTCCCGTGTCCGGTGGGCGCAATTCGCGTTCGCAGAGGGACCGGCTCGCGCGCGCGGTAGCGTTCTCGGATGCAGGTCACACGACTCCGCGTATATCCCGTCAAGTCGTTCGCCGGCGTTGACGTCAGTACTGCGCGAGTGTTGCCGTGGGGGCTCGCGGACGATCGTCGCTGGGCGGTGGTCGATTCCGACGGCCGACCCGTTACGGCGCGGGAGGCGAACGTGCTGCTCTCGCTCACCGCTGCAGTGCGGCCCGATGGCGGTTTGCTGGTGGCCGATCGTCACAGCGGCGATGCACCGCTGCGGGTCGATGTCCCGACCGGCGCGGCGCCGGTCAGCGTGGGCCACTCGCGTCAGGGCACCGCGTTGCCGGCCGGCTCAGACGTCGATGCCTGGCTGAGTCTCCGTCTCGATCGTTCGGTGCGGCTGGTTTGGCAACCAGACCCCCGCGCTCGACCCGTCAACCCCCTGCACGGCGGGCGTCCGGATGACCGAGTGTCGCTCGCAGACGTCGCGCCGTTGTTGTTGACCAGCGAGTCCTCATTGACCCAGCTGGATGCGTGGACCGGTGATGATGAGCCGCCGCTGGACATGGTGCGGTTCCGCCCAAACGTGGTTATCGATGGCGACCCCAGCGAGCCCTTCGCCGAGGACGCCTGGCCATTTGTGCAACTCGGCAAGGTGCGTTTTCGGGTGATCGGAGTATGTGACCGATGTGTGATGACGACAATCGATCCGCAGTCGCTGGTGCGGGGCAAAGAGCCGATTCGCACCCTTGCGAACTATCGCAAGTGGGACGGGAAGACCTGGTTCGGCGTCTGGCTTGTTCCCGATCTCGCGGCCTCACCGACGCAGGCGCTGATCACGGTCGGTGACTCGGTGGTCGCAGCCTGAGACTTGCGCAACGCTGGTGTGATGGACGCGCGTCGGTGCGCCGACCACTCGTGACTCGAACGAAAGGACACTTGAGGATCGGCAACCAGATCCATTGAAGGTGTCAACCCATGGCGGAGACGATCACGAACGCGTGCAGTTGAGGCATCTGCATCGACAAACCCGAACTACGACTGGAACGAGGTCTGGCTCATGAGGAGCGAAGAGGATCCCGCCCCGGTCGAGTGGCTGAAACGAGGCCAAGAGTCATTCCAACAGTTGAAGGTGGAGCTGGCAGGCCCTACCGAAGTGCGGCCGGAGTTTCTCCCATAGCCGGTTCGCCCACCTCCCAGCGGACTGTGAATCTTGACAATCGGGGGCGGCGTTCCTTGGACGCTAAATGGCGGCGGGTGCGATGACGAATGTCACGGCTTCGCGCTCAACGAACTGGCCACCATGCGTGAGCCTTCGCGGAATTTTGCGCTGCCGGTAGCGTAGCCCAATGGCAGATACCGGTCGGATGGGTGTGCTCACTCCCCAACAGGATGATTTCCCCCGCTGGTATCAGGACGTATTGGAGAAGGCCGAGCTGGCCGAGAACGGTCCAGTGCGCGGCACGATGGTGATCCGACCGTATGCCTACGGGCTGTGGGAGCGGATGCAGGCTGAGGTCGACCGGCGCATCAAGGAGACCGGCGCTGAGAACCTCTATCTGCCCCTGTTGATTCCACAGTCCTACCTGGAACGGGAGGCCGAGCATGTCGAGGGGTTTAGCCCGGAGCTCGCCGTCGTCACCCACGCGGGAGGTAAGGAGTTGACCGAGCCGGTCGTCGTTCGGCCGACGAGTGAAACCCTGTTTGGTGAGCTGATGGCCAAGTGGATCCAGTCGCATCGGGATCTGCCCATGCTGCTAAACCAATGGGCGAACGTAGTGCGATGGGAGATGCGGCCCCGCCTGTTCCTGCGAACCTCAGAGTTCCTGTGGCAGGAGGGTCACACCGCCCACGCCAGCCGCGAGGACGCGAACGCCTACGCGCTGCGTATCCACCTTGACGTGTATCGCGATTTCTTACAGAACGTCCTCGCGATCCCCGTGCTCGTCGGCGTGAAGTCCCGACGCGAACGGTTCGCGGGAGCGATCAACACGATGACCTGCGAGGCCATGATGGGCGATGGCAAGGCACTCCAGATGGCCACCAGCCACGAGCTGGGACAGAACTTCGCGAAAGCGTTCGACATCACCTTCACCGACAGCTCAGAGCAGGTCGAGACCTGCTGGACGACGTCGTGGGGCTCCAGCACGCGCATGGTTGGCGGGCTGATCATGGCGCACGGCGATGATCGAGGAATCCGCATTCCACCCCGTGTGGCCCCTGTGCAGGTCGTCGTGGTCGCAGTGAAGGACGACGAGCGAACCATGGCCACTTCCTCTGCGCTCGTCCGCGAGCTGACCACGGCTGGTGTGCGTGCACGGCTCGACCACCGGACCACTCAGAGCTTCGGACGGCGTGCCACGGAGTGGGAGCTGAAGGGTGTCCCGGTGCGTCTGGAGGTCGGCCCCCGCGATCTCGAGTCGGGCCACGCGACGATCGTGCGACGCGACAGCGGCACCAAGGAAGCAGTCGCGCTCGACACGATCAGCACGACCGTTGTCACTCTCCTGGAGAGCATGCACGCCGAGATGATCGACGCAGCCCACCAGCGACTCACGGACCGCACCGCAGACGCCAGGTCCGTATCTGAGGCTCTCCAGGCGGCCAAGTCGGGTTTTGCGCGAATCCCATGGGAGCAACTCGGCGAGGAAGGCGAGGACGCCCTTAACCGCGAGGCTGTGAGTGTCCGCTGCCTGCAAACCCGGGAAGGAACAGTGCCGAGTAGCGGGGACCTCGACTCCGAACTCATGGCGATAGTCGGCCGGAGTTATTGACTACTCATCGCGTGAGCGGGTGATTCGGATACTTCGCGCGCATGTAGTCGCGAACGACCTTCCCCGACCTCGCCTCATCCTCGTACCCGCGCTCGCGGGCCAGCTCGGCGGGTTCAAAGGTAGCCATGACCGAAGCGCAGATGAACTGCCGTCTCGGCTGTGCGTTGCGTGGCCGGTCTATGACGTCCCGCGATAGCGTCGATGGGTGCCAGTTTCCGACTACGTCAGCGGGATCCGCTCCCGAATCGGGGCCGAGTTTCTGCTCCTACCCGCTGTCACTGCCGTCATATAGCGCGCCGACCGGTTCCTGCTCGCACGGCAACGAGACTCAAGGCGTTGAAGCCTGATCGGCGGCGGGGTCGAACCTGGCGAACAGCCAGGGAATGCCGTTCGACGGGAGGTGCGCGAAGAACTCGGCGTCCACGCTGCCACTCACGGGATGGTCGGCGCCTACGGTGGCGAGGCGCTCGAGGCCGTGTACCCAAACGGTGACCGCGTCGGCTACGTGACGGTCGCCTGCCGATGCTCGCTGTCCACCGCCAATCTCGTGCTCGAAGATCTGGAGCTTCTTGAGACGCGATGGGTGACGGCCGGAGAAGTCCAGGCGCTCGATCGCCACGAGTGGATCGACCAGGTCATCGCGGACGCGGCTCGGTAGAGGACCGCGCGTGCCGCGTGTCAGAGCCCGGGAGTGTCGAGCGGGGGAGTATCCGAGCCCTGGTAGGCGTCTCCGATGTGGGTGCGGACCTCGTCGACGGTCATCTCTCGAAGATTCCCTTGCAACTGGGCGATCTGCTCAGGCGAGGCGGGTCCAGTCCCTCCGACCTCGTCGACCTTGTACTCGTCGGCGGCGTTGACGGCTATGAACAGGCCATCCTCGACGTACGCGATTCCGGTTCCGTCGGCGCGGGCCCACCCGGTGTCGGTGCGGATGCACCAGATGGGATTCCCGTCGGCGCCGATGTCGTCACTGTCGCCCTGTCTGCCGAGGAAGCTGCATGCGCCCGTGATCTGGGACTCGACAGCCTGGCCTTGAACGAGCGCGAACGCGACCGCGCCGTCATCAGTGACCAGCCAGGTTGCACCCGACAACTGCACGCGGGCATTGCTCCACCCAGGCAGGTCGGTGACGACCGCGAATGTCCCCTGCTCGAGGTAGTAGTCGCGCTCCTCCTGCTCCTGCTCGGCAAGTGCGGCCGCCCCTTCTTCAGCGGCCCTCTCCGCCGACGTGGGAAGTGTGGCCACCAGGACGATCGCCGCGACGGCCGCCGCCGCACCCGCCAGGCGAAGCGGCAGCGGGCCGAGGGACAGCCCGAGCGTCAGCGCACAGAGCACGCAGATGACGATGTGTACCCAGCCGCTGGGATCCAACAGCACGGGGACAAGCCGGCCGGTGACGAACGCGAACGCCCCGATGCTGGCCAACAGGAGGCTGACCATGAACGCCGCGAGAGGTCGGGCTCTCCCTGTGAGTCCCTTGGCGATCGCCATGACCGCGAACGCCAGCAACACGATGACGATGGGGATGCCGAGAAGATACGCCGGCATGAACATGCCAACAACCGTGACCTGCGACACCACGAGCTCAGCGAGAAGCATCGCGAAGGCGGTCACCCCGATGACCGCAAGTGACCGGCCTGCGGACGGTGCGCGCACGGGCGGGGGCGGTTCGGCGAGCGCTATCCGTTCAGTCACCGATGTAGTCAAGCACGAGGCGACGAAGGATTGAGGATGTGCAGGTGCGCGATCTCTGCCTCGGCGCGCGATGAAGGACCCGCGACCGAGCGGAGGGTTGAAGCCCCGCGATCGGACGGCACTGAGTGCTCGGCGGAAGTCGTCGTTTGAGGTCATCATCCGGCGAACTGTTGCCCTTCGGGTGCGGCTGAGTTGGAACCTATCCACGCAGCGGTCCCGAGGGCCGGAACTGATCGAGATTCTTCCTGAGAACTCCGACGACCAGCGGACCTCTGGAAGCCATGTCGGTCGCGAGGGAGACGTCGGATCGCTTCGCCAGAGTGGGCGGGCGAAGGGGGCTCCTCGCAGACCCGGCCCGTTATCACTCATCGGCGATGGGGTTGCCGCCTAGATACCCAGTCCGCTCAGGGCGTGGTTCCAGGAACGCCGTCGTTGTCGGTGCTACGCGTCTTCATTGAGCCTCTGAAACATCAGGTGGTCCCGCCACGAGCCGTTGATGCGGAGGTAGTCGGGTGCGACGCCGAAGAGGCGGAATCCGTTCCTCGCGAGCACCCGCTGCGAAGCGACGTTCTCCGGCAGGATCTCCGCTTGGACACGGTGGAGCTTCAGGGTCGAGAATGCGTAGTCCACCGCCTGCGCGACCGCCTGCGTCGCGTGCCCTCTGTCCGCGCGATCGTCTCGCACCCAGTAACCGATCGCGCAGGACAGCAGCGCGCCGCGTGTGATACCGCTCAGCGTGACTCGCCCCAACAGCTCGTCCTCGTCCGACCAGATGAGGAACGGGACGCTCGATTCTCGCTGGTAGGCGTCGATGGCCGTCGCCGCGTACTGCGTCTGCTTGTCGATCGAGTAGTAGTGAGCGGGTCGAGCGGGTTCCCAGGGGCGCAGATGCTCGGCCTGCGCCCGGACCAGATCGGTCAACTGGGGAACATCCTCCAGTGTGAGCACCTTGAGCTGAACCGCCATGCTCCACCCCTCGATGCCGTGACAGGAGGCCCAGTGTATTGGAACACATCGCGTCGGCGCGTTCGTGCTACCGCGGCTGTGCCGCGGCCCGCTGAGGCACCGGCTACGGGGCTGGCCATTCTGTCGGAATCTGCTCGTCCGGCGTCAGCTCGACGAGCCCTTGGACCGGGCTTATGGTCCTCCAGTCGAGATCGTCGCCCACGAGGAAGAGCGCTGCTGCGCCGTGCCTGGTGGCGGTCTCGAGCGGATCCCCCTCGTCGAGGTACGGCTCCGTGTTGGAACCGCACGCGGACGGCGGCGATAGAACCTCGATGCGGTTGGGTCCGTCGCCTTTGAGCCAATCGGCAACCTCGACAGACCAGATGTTTGCGCTTGCACCGTTGAAATCTGTTGTCGAGACCTTCTCGACAACGCGCCCGACGACAACGGCATCCGCGCTGTCGGCCGCGTCGTCGGGCGTCTCGTACCCCGCCCAGCCGGGACAGCCCTGCACCGAGACACACCCCGCTAGGGCCGACGCTAGACAGACC
Organism: Microbacterium sp. ZW T2_14; assembly: GCF_044987405.1. Taxonomy (NCBI): domain Bacteria; kingdom Bacillati; phylum Actinomycetota; class Actinomycetes; order Micrococcales; family Microbacteriaceae; genus Microbacterium; species Microbacterium sp. ZW T2_14. Next base: position 67,383 of record NZ_JBJDRK010000002.1, read on the forward strand.
ACCGCAGCAGTAGCCGCAAGCATCCGCGTTGGTCGCATGCGCCTATGGTGAAGCAACGCCGGTTCAAACGGGGGCTTCGTTACGTAGTCGATGCGAGAGCGCCGGCAGAAGGTCGGGATGCCGACGCATGCGCGGCGAAGGACCGTCTAGGGTCGCAAGCCAATCACGCAAGCTGGCTTATGCGAGCCGCGGCCGATCGGGAGCGAGATAGCGTCGGAGCTGTGGAGAACGAGTGGATAGCGAGGGCCGTCTTGTTCGTCGTGATGGTTGGCGCGGGTATCCTCCTCATCTGGATGGCGAATGCGGCAGCGTCTGGGCGGCTGAAGCGGAATCAGCTCGCGGGCATTCGGAATCCCAGCACGATGGCGAGTGAAGAAGCCTGGCTGGCGGCACATGTTCGAGCGCGGGGAGCGACGGTCTGCGCCGGAGTCATCAGCATCCTGGGCGGGGCGTTCGCTCTCGTTCCCGTTCCGATGCCCGTGGTGACTATCGGGGTGCTTCTTGCCGCGGTTGCCGCGCTCGGATTCGTCCTGTATGGGGCTCAAGTCGGGGGCACGGCTGCGAAGGCCATTTCCGAGTCCTGACCGCATTCGACCCGTCCCATGAAGGACCGGGCTGCGTGCGCGACTCGGCAGAACGCCGCGGACTCGCCGGCGTCCACGGTGCGGTGCGGATACCGCTCCCCGAAAGGAGCCCCGCGCTCCCCGCTGTCGGCGAGGACGCGGCCGAGACCACCACCACTCACGACCATGCTGCCAGCGTCGACGGTGCTAGTAGTAAGTGGTTAGTACCTGTATCGTGTGAGCATGGCGACCGACCGGAAGACCGCGGACACGCGTCGGGCTCGCGCCGTGGACGCTGGCTTGCGCGCGTTTGCCGACCACGGCATGACGACCGCGGCTGTTCAGGATGTCGCGAAGCAGATAGGGGTTTCGCAGCCCTACGTATTCCGGCTGTTCGGGTCGAAGCGGGCGTTCTTTCTGGCGTGTCTCGATGAACTGGAAGCCCGGGTGGTGGCCGCGTTCTCGTCTTATGACGGCCACGCCGGAGATCTGCTTGAGGAGATGGGAGCTACCTTCCGCTCGCTGGTATCCGACGGCACAGCGGGCGGGTTCTGGCTGCAGGCCTGCGTAGCCGCTCAGTCGGACTCGGAGATTGCGGCGCGGTGTCGGGAGCTGATCTCCGACGTGCTGCGACTTACGTCGAAGGTCGCGGACGTTGACGCCGACCGACTCGCCGCGTTCCTCGGACGCGGGGCGCTTGTGACGATGCTGCAGGCTCTCGGCGTCGATCTCGCCGAGGGCAGCGCGGCCGCCGTGCGGCAGCTCAGCGTGTCGGGTACGACACCGTGAATCCCGTGGAGTATGTCGTCGTCGCGGCGCAAGCCCTCTGGGTGCGTCGGCGCGTCGAGGTGCTGCCCGGGGCGACCGGTCCGATGACAGGAACCGTCGGGGCTGACGACGGGAAGGCAGTTCGAGTGCTCGTCGTGGGAGAGTCGACCGCTGCGGGATGCGGAGCCGCCACGCACGACGAGGCGTTCGCCGGTGCGTTCGCTCGCGCCTTGGCCGACCGTGGGGGTGAGACGGTGCACTGGCAGGTGCGTGGCCATCATGGTGCGACGATCCGGCGCGTCCGGCATCGGATGCTGGACGACGAGGCGTTCGATGTCGCCGTGCTGTTGATCGGTGTGAACGATGTGCTGAATCGCACTCGGCCTGTCGACTGGGGCCTGGATCTGGCCGCGGTACTCGACCACCTGACGGTGCGCGTGCAGCTCGTAGTGGTCGCGGGCATTCCTCCGTTCGCGCAATTCCCGTCGCTACCAGGTGCGCTAGGTCGGTATCTCGGAAGTCGCGGTCAGGCGCTCGATGAGATCGCCGAGGCGGAGTGCGCAACCCACTCCAATGTGGTGTGGATCAGCTCGACCGGACTCCTGACGTCGAACGTCGAGATTTTCGCCCGCGACGGCTTCCACCCGTCTCCGGTCGGGTACAAGCAGTGGGCACGTGCGGTAGCCGAGCGGATCGACCGGTGATGGCCCCCGAACCGTCGACGACCGAATTGGGTGAAGACGACGCTCGGCTCACAACCTGTGACGCAGATTTCCGTGATGGAAGGAATGCTCGACCGCCTGAGAGGACTCGACTGTAGTGGGAGCGGGACGGGACCGGGCATACGCCCGCCTGGTTCCTTCGCGGCGGTCCGGGGTCGGGGTTGACACCCTTCACCGTTCGTATTTCGATCCCTCGCCAAGCACAGTCGTGACTTTCGATCAACGCGGATGCGGCCGAAGCACGCCGTCGGTTATTGATGACCAGGATTCGCTGAGGTGCAACACGACCTCCCCATTGAGGATCGCCGGATTTCCAACCAACCCGCACGAAATGGGTGCCACTCACAGCCAGATCCCCTCGCGACCGCCACAACCTCCCACGGCTGGTCCGCGACTGCCGGCAGCAACTCAGTGATGCCCACGGCGACCGTCGGGAGAATGTGCACGCGGGCCGACCGGCTTTCGGCTGGCTGCAGCTGGTGCAATGGTGGCCGCATGGAAACCATCGAGTGGTGGGCGAGGCTGGACTCCGACGCCCGAGCGTGGCTCATTGCCCACAACGGCGAAGCGGTGTCACCGGAAGTGCTGAGCAAGATTGTGGCGGCAGGCGGCGCGGTGACGTCGAGCGCGTGGTGGGTCGGCGAGTCAGGACCGGACGGTTTCTTTCTCGCGGATGAAGCGGTCGACTGGATCGAGACCGCAGCGAATGACGATTCCGACTAATCGCGCGCGCTGATGGACCGGCATTCGGTCAGCTCAGGGCGAGTGGCGATCCCGCGTGGGCGCCGGTGCGCTAGTGAGGGGTCGTCGTAGGTCAGACGATGTGGCAATGAATGAGATCAAGGTTGGCTACGCCAGAGTGTCGACGATCGAGCAGGACCTGTCTGCTCAACTCGAGGCGCTGGTGCGGCTGGGAGTGGATGAAGCCCGCATCTTCGTCGATCACGGGATGACGGGCACCAACCGGGCGCGGCCCGGTCTGCGAGAGGCGCTCGCAGCGGTCAGATCCGGAGACACGCTCGTCGTGACGAAGTTGGATCGTCTCGCACGTTCCCTGCGGGATGCGCGCGATATCGCGGACGAGCTCACGCTCAAAGGTGTCGTACTCAGCCTGGGTGGCAGCACGTATGACCCGACGGATCCGATCGGCCGTTTGCTGTTCAATGTGCTCGGCATGGTCGCGGAGTTCGAGACGGACCTGATCCGGATGCGGACCCGCGAGGGTATGGCCATCGCTCGGGCAAAGGGCAGGCTGAAGGGGAAGCAGCCGAAGCTGACGCGCACGCAGCGAGCACATCTGTATGAACTGCTCGATGGTCGCGCGTACTCACAGACCGAGATCGCGGAACTATTCGGTGTGTCTCGGGCGACCATCTACCGAGAAGTGAAGCGACGCGTCGCCACCGCTGACCGGTGACGAGCCGACCGAGCTCCCGCGCTCTATCGTGGGAGCTCTCATCTGATGGCTCTCCTTGAGGACCCGGAACTCACACTCGGGCAGCCGGCGTCACGACCGCGGGCACAACGGCCTAGCGACGCACGCTAGTCGACCGTCTCCCGATCAACGGATCGGCCGATCGATCCTTGTCGGGATCGGTAGCCAGGTCGACTGCCCCGCACCAGCGGGCGCGGTAGTGGCGTCCGGAGTCCTGTTGGTGGCCTGTCAGGATTGGCGCAGAACCGCGAGGCGTTCGACGCACACCAACGCGGTCGTGAATGGAGTCGTGATGGCCGAGCAGTCCTCGGCATGGAAGCGGTTCTGGGACCACGGCGGATTCTGGCGGACGCTGCTGCTCGCTGCCGTTTACCTCGGCGTCTATGAACTGATCGGGTTTCTGCTCGGGCTAGTTGATGAAGACGTCCGTGGTGACGAAGGCAGCGCGTCATACGTGTTCTTCGCCACCGCGCTGCCCATCATCATCACCAGCGTCCTGCTCATCGCCTTCGCCGCATCCGTGGGATGGCTGAAAGAACTGTTCGCACGGCAGACGCAGCCCGGCCGTCGATGGATGTGGATCGCCCTCATCGTCGTGCTGGCCATCAACGTCGCTGCGCTGCTCAGCATCGACTACGCCGACGCCGGACTGGTCCTTGTCTTCACGTGGCTGCTGACTGGACTGTTCGTCGGATTCGTTGAAGAGCTCGTGACCCGCGGCTTCGTGGTCAACATGATGCGCAAAGCCGGTCGTGGTGAGATCGCCGTAGCGCTCGCATCCGCCGGGATCTTCGCCGCGCTGCACTTCACCAACCTCTTCACGTCCACACAGGGGCTCGGCATCACCGTGCTGCAGATCGTCTACACCTTCGCGTTCGGCATCTGCATGTACCTGATTCTGCGTGTCACCCGGACCCTCATCGCGCCGATGCTCGTGCATGCCAGCACCGACCCGACGCTCTTCCTGCACGGTGAATATCCGGCGAACAACCTCTTCGGTCTCCTGCCGGCGCTGAGCACGTGCCTCGTGATCGCCACGGGCTTCATCTTGCTCATCGTGCTCATCGTCAGCGAACGACGCCGAGCCCGACACGAGGTCCTCCCGGCATCCCTGGCGGTGTCGTAACGAAGCTGCGGACGATCGGGCCCCTCCTTAGTGGAACTCGTCAAGGCGAAGGCTGTAACTTCGACGGACCCGTGGGGGGCGACCCTTCTATGGGTTGGTGTCAACGTGGGCAGTTGTTGAGCGTCCTGCTTCGCGAGTCCGAGGGTGTGTCAGGGTGGAAGCACTGCTGCCGGCGAGCGAGGGAGATGTTGTGGCTGAAATCGTGACGCGGGAGAACTTTGCTGAGGCGGAGACCGCACACTACATCCGCGAACAGTTGAAGAAGGCTCCGGTGAACGAGTACTTCCACAACCGGGTGCCGGTGAACGTCGAGAATCAGGTCATCATCCGCTCGAACGTCGATCTGATCTACTCCTACGCGGTGGTGGACGTCACCGAGGAGGCAACCTTCACGTTGGCGCCGTCCGCGGAGTATCAGATCGCGCAGATCATCGACGAGAACCACTACATCGTGGGCGTCGCGTACCCCGGAGAGTCGGTCACAGTCACCCGCGCCGATCTTTCGATGGGCAACCACGTGTACGTGCTCGGCCGGACAGCGACGACCGGTGGCGTGGACCGCGCGCACGAGCTACAGGACCTTCGCACGATCGTCGCGGCGACCGCGAATCCCTACACCGGCAGGGAGTTCGACGAGGAGTCCCGGCTCGCGGTGGGTGCCGAGTTGGAGAGCCACGCCGCCGAAGCCGACTTCAGCAGAGGATTCGGAACACCTCAGTCCACCGACCCGTATCAGCATCTCCTGGCCGCGCGGCTGGGTTGGGGCGGTCTCTCACCCGAGCATGCCCAGTACTTCCAGGTGATGACGACGAGCACAGGCAACGATGTCTGGACGTTCGACGTGCCGCCACTGGACTACGACCACAACGGCTACTTCTCCGTCATCAAGTACGACGAGATGGGCTGGCTCGACGTCGAGAAGCCGGCCCTGGCGGATACCGACATCACCCGCAACAATGACGGCACGATCAGCATCTGGTTCGGCGACGAGCGGGCCGCCGGCAAGCCCAACGTCATCGAAACCACTGAGGGGCAGAAGTTCTACTACGGCATCCGCCTGTATCGGCCCGTCAGTGCAGAGGCAGGCGTCGAGTTCATCGACGAGCTCCGAGACAAGCCCATCCAGCCGGCCTGAACGGCGCCTCCCTCCGACAGCGGGAGTGTAGCGGCGAGGGTGCCCGCGGACCGGTGTGTCCACCGGTCCGCGGGGTCAGTCAGACACCGGCCGATTCGCGGCCCTTGCCTCTGACGATGACTCTGCCGCGCAGGTGGCCGCGTTCGCTGAGGGCGAGGGCGTCGGGTAGCGCGTCGAAGTCGTATGAAGCGGCGATCGAGACGCGGAGTTCGCCGCGTGCGGCGGAGTCGAACACTTCGCGAACGGCTGCGGTGATGGTCAGCTGGGTGGGGTCGCCACCGGCGACGATCGCTCCTTGCGCTGCGGCCGCGAAGTCCACGATGGTGACGATTCGGCGCGCCGGAAGCAGGTCGGTGACGCGGCCGATGAATCCGTGGCCGGTGGTGTCGTATCCGGCGTGAATGCCCGCCGGCGCGAGGCGGCGCAGGTCGTCGACCAGGGCGGGGCCATAGCCGATCGGCGTCGCGCCGAGGCCTCGAACGTAGTCGTGGTTGTCGGCACTGGCTGTGCCGATCACGGCGTGTCCGTCGCGGACCAGGAGCTGAGTGATCATGCTCCCGACCGAGCCGGCGGCGCCGTTTACGACGACCGTCGAGGCCGGCTCAGGGTGCAGCAGGGCGTAGATCCGCGTGGCGGTCTCGGCCGCTGTCGGTAATGCCGCAGCCTGCTCCGTGGACAGTCCTGCGGGTACCGGCAGCAGCCGAGCGGCTCTCGTGACGGCGGTCTCAGCGAATGCGCCGCTGTCGATGAAGCCCGCGATACGGTCGCCCACGGCAAAGCCGGTGACGTCGGCCCCGACACTGAGCACGGTGCCGGCCCCTTCGGAGCCGATCACAGCGGGCAGTGGCAGTGGGATCATCTCGTCCAGCCATCCGTTGCGGATCTTCCAGTCGAGCGGGTTGATCGCGATCGCGTCCAGACGGATGGCGATCTCCTCGGGGCCGGGCGGGCGTTGGTCGAGGGTTGCGTGCTGGAGTCCGTCCGGGCCGTAATGGGACACGAGGTAGGCGTTCACGCTGATGGTTCCTTTCAGGTGGGGTGAGGGTCAGGCCGCGAGCAGCGGATAGTCGGTGTATCCGTGCTCTGCGCCGCCGTAGAGCGTGGCGCGGTCAGGCTCGTTCATCGCCGCCCCGGTGCGGATGCGGGCGAGAAGGTCGGGGTTTGCGAGGGCGAGCGAGCCGACGCTGATCACATCGGCCAGTCCGTCGTTCACGTCTTCCTCGCGCCGGTCGATATTTGCGCCGGCACGGTTGAGCACGAGACCGGTGGGCCAGCTCGCCCGGATGCCGCGCAGCAGCGCATCGTCGCCCAGGTGCACAACATGCAGGTACGCCAGGCCGAGCGGAGCCAGGCCGGCGATCAGCGCGGCGTAGATCTCTGCGAGATCAGCCTCCTCGATGTCGCCTAGCGGGCTGCCGGGGCTGATCCGGTAGCCGACGCGGTCGGCACCTATCTCCTCAGCGACCGCGGCGGCCACCTCGAGCGGGAAGCGGACCCGGCCGGCCAGGTCTCCGCCGTACCGGTCGGTGCGGCGGTTGGCGTTGCTGCTCGTGAACTGCTGGAGGAGGTAGCCGTTCGCACCGTGCAACTCCACGCCGTCCGCGCCTGCATCGACGGCGCGCCGCGCCGCGCGGCGGAAGTCGGAGACGGTCTGCGCGATGTCGAACTCGGTCATCTCACGCGGCGTCGACATAGGCTGCGCGCCGGCCGCAGTGAAAATGTCCCCGCGCGCCGCGATGGCCGACGGCGCCAACGGAGCACGACCGTGCGGCGTGTTCGAGACGTGCGACACCCGGCCCACGTGCATCAACTGAATGACCAGGGTCGATCCCGCCTCGTGCACAGCATCCGCCACCCGCGACCACGTCTCAGCCTGCTCGGCGTTATGAATCCCCGGGGTGGCCAGGTAACCCTGACCGTCCTCGGACGGTTGCGTGCCCTCGGTGATCAGCATCGCCAGCGAGGCTCGCTGCGAGTAGTAAGTGCGCGTCAGGTCAGTCACCAGCCCCGTGCTCGTGGCGCGACTGCGCGTCATCGGAGCCATCACCACCCGGTGCGGCAGCGCGATCCGGCCCAGGATGACGGGCGACCACAGCGCCCCGGTCTGCATAGCGTCAGTGGTGGACATTATCCGCAACTCCTTCGAATTTGAACTACTTATCACGACAGAACGCAGGCGGCCTGGCAGATATTTCCAATTCGAAGCAGATTCGACATAGAATTTTCTCATGGCGCAGCAACCGGTCCCACAGACCTTGCCGAGCGAGTTCGGTGTGTACTTTGCCCTCCTTGAGGTGGGCGCCCTGGTCCAACAGGGTGTACAGGGCCAGCTCCGCACCGATGGCGGGCTGAGCTTCGTGCAGTTTCAGATCCTCGCCGTCTTGGCGGAACGCCCGGAAACGCCGCTGAGCATGACCGATATCGCGGACAGGATCGTGCACAGTAGGAGCGGACTGACCTACCAGATCAACAACCTCGCAGCCGCCGGATTGGTCGCCCGTGTACCGTCGCCCAACGACGAACGTGGCGTCAATGTCAGCCTCAGTCCCGCGGGCGCCGCCCTCCTCGCACGCGTATTGCCAGGCCATGTCCGCGTCGTGCACGACGTACTCATCGCCGCACTCGACGACCAAGACAGAGACGAACTGACGCGCCTACTCACAAACGTCGCGGCCGACATCCGATCACAACCCTCCCGGTCCACTCGCCGCTAACCTCGGCGCGATGAAACTCCTCGACGACGCGATAGTCCGCACGCCAAAGCACCGACATCCGAGCACCGGCGATCGGTCCGCGAGCCTGCCCGGCTGATCTGCGGCGGTCCTGTTCTCGACGTGCCGCACCCGACACCGAGGCGCGCGGAGGCTTTCGCTATGGTCGACGGATGCTCCCACCGAATACTCCGCGCCTGCGCTTTCGCCAGATGGCTCCCGCCGATCTGTCTGCGATGGCGAGCCTTCTCGGGGATGCCGACGTCATGCAGTTCTATCCCGCCCCGAAGACGCGTGAGCAGGCGGTGTCGTGGATCGACTGGAACTTGAAGAACTATGTGCGGTACGGACACGGGCTTTGGATCATCGAAACCCTTTCGGGGGAGTTCGTCGGGGATTGTGGGCTCACCTGGCAGGACGTCAACGGAGTCATGCGCCTTGAGATCGGGTACCACGTCCTGCCCCGCTGGCAAGGGCTGGGGCTCGCGACAGAAGCGGCCGCCGCGTGCCGCGACTTCGCGAGAGACCGACTCGGAGCCGAGGAAGTCATCGCGATAGTCCACCCCGACAATCGCGCGTCGACTCGGGTGGCGGAGAAAATCGGGATGCGCCGGGAAGATGAGGATCGCGGCAACGACGGAACTGTGCGCTGGGTCCTGAGCATGCCCTTGTCGCTCGCCTGAGGACCGCTCATCCGTCCGTGCCGACGGCGAGCTCGAGCAGGGGTGACCGACTAGCTACCCTCATCTGATGCGTGATCCTCACGAAGGGCTGACCACCGACGGCTGTATCCGTACGGGGGCGTCGCGCGATCGGGTCCCGCCGGCCTTCGAGCAGGTCGTCCTCGACGCGACGTCCGCGTTCGACGATCTCCGGCGGCGGGAGGCGATCGACACGGACGCTGCGCTGCTGCTGTACGGCTCAGTGGCCACCGGAATGGCGGAGCCGGGCCGGTCGGACGTCGATCTCGTCGCGATCGGTGTCGAGAAGGAGCACGCCGCGGCGCTCGCTCAGGAACTTTCCGACGCGCACCGGTCGCTCTGCCGCGAGGTCGCAATTACTGTGGCCGGGCGACACGATCACGAGGGGCCCGGCGACGAGGCCTACGGCAATCGGGTGTTCCTACGGCATTACTGCGTTCCGCTTCTGGGCCACTCGCCCGTCGGCGACGACCGATTCCCGGGAGACGCACGCGCGGCACGCGGGTTCAATGGCGACATCCGTCGCGCGCTGGACCGGTGGCGGCAAGCGGGCACCACGGATGCCGCGGCTCTCGGTAGGCTCGTCGGCCGCAAGACGCTGCTCGCGACCGCTGGACTCGTCAGTGTGACCGAGGGCATGTGGTCGACCGACCGGGCCACAGCGGCAGCTCGCTGGCGCAGACATCGCCCCGACCTCGCGGGAGGACTCGATCAACTGCTGGCGTGGTGCGACGGCGCTCCCGCGTCAGCCAAGGATCTACGAGACGCGGTGGGCGACGACGGCGTCGTTTCCCGCATCGCCGAGGACTTCGCGAATCGCATCGGACTGTGGGACACGTGATCAGCCGGCCCCGGCCAGTTCGTTTCTGACGAGCGTCCGTGAGGGGATAAAGCTCGGTCTCAATGTCTCGGATTAGGCTCCTTGGGCATCGATCCTCCTCAGCGAAAGCTAGCAGCGCGGTGGAAGGCGCGCGCCACACGGTGTAGTTGAGGACCGTTCTCCGCGCCGGGGGAGTGAATGGCATGTTCACCTCATCCACGCTGGCGCTTCTGCATCGATATATTCCGTTGCATGGGATCGGATGTGACGCTGTACATCGGGCCGGAGACGGCCTACCGGAAGTTCCGCTTCACAGACGCGAACGAGTGGGAGTCGATTCGTTCCCAGGTCGCCGCAGCGATGGACGCGGGCAAGGGGCTGATCAAGATCCCTTGGAAGGGTGACACCGTCGTCTTCGTCTATAGCCCGTATCTGATGGTGTCGTGGGTGGAGAAGCGTCCCGAATGACGGCACGACGCCGCGTTCTCACCCAGCCGAATATCTGCGCGCTCGACGACCGGCACGCGAGCCATGGTTCACGACAGTTCGCCACTGTCGCTTCATGCGGCAGCGCCTCTAGATCGCCTCGATGTGAGCTGATCCCGCAGACTGCACCGCCGCGCACGTTGGCGGTGCAGTACCGTCAACACGATCGCTATGGAAGGGAGCTGGCGTGGACGTTGTCGACGGCCCTCGCTTGGAGTACCGCGAGCAGCGCCCCACCCTCGGCATCCGAAAGCGCACTCCGTTCCGCGGGATGCTCGCCGAACGCGACCGGCTCCTCGCGGAGCTCATCGAGTGGATGCACGTCCACGCCGTCCAGCCGGACGGCTCGTTCTACCTGCGATTGCACACTGTCGACATGGCCGGTGACATGGACATCGAGGTCGGCGCGTTCGCGACCAGGCCGGTGACGACAAGGTCCGCACGGGCACCATGCCCAGCGGTGACTACGTCGTCCTGCGATACGTCAATCACTCGATGCGGGCTCACCGGCTGCTGTTCGAGTGGGCCGATGAGCGACAGATTCCGTTCGACGTCGAAGAAGCTGGCGCCGGCACCGGCTGGGCTGGGCGATTCGAGATCTACATCACCGATCCGCGCACCGAGCCACGCAAGACCCGCTGGGAGACGGAACTCGCCCTCCTCACTCGCTGATCCTCCCGATAACGCTCGGGAGGCCACCCGTCCGCGTGGTCGCTGCCTAGCCGCCACAGTGTGAGGTGACGTACCGTGGGCGGGCACCGGATGCCTGGTGGATGGCGGGTGCGAGTTCTAGCATGTCGCTCGTTGATGCCGTCATTTCAACGGGGGGGTGGGGATGGACGTCACGGTGGATCGCGACGGCGAGAAGACCGATGAGCAGGCGGTCGAGGAATTCGCGGGGTGGGTGTTCGACAGGTTCCTCGGCGGGATGGAAACGCTATCCATCCACATCGGTTCCAGCCTTGGGCTCTACGCCGCGCTCCGGGATGCGCCGGCCACGGCGGCTGAGCTCGCCGCGCGGACCGGCATCGATCGACGGTACGCGCGCGAATGGCTTGAGCAGCAGGCGACTGCGGGCATCCTCGACAGCGACGGCGAGCCCGACGAGCTCAGGTTCCGTCTGCCAGCCGCGCAGGCGGCGGTACTCACCGACGGCGCATGTCTCGGTTACTCCGCGCCGCTGGCGGACATGTTCGCAGCGGTCGCGCTGCGCATGCCCGACCTCATGGACGCCTACCGATCGGGTCGAGGCGTACCTTGGGCGGCGTTCGGTGCTGCCGTGCGCGATGGTCAGGGCGATATCAACCGGCCCTGGTTCGAGAATGTGCTTGCGAAAGCGCTCGCATCTGTCCCGCGGGTGCACGAGGTGCTGTTGCGGCCTGATGCCGGGATCGCCGATGTCGCGTGTGGTCACGGGTGGTCGACGATCGGTCTTGCCCGGGCTTACCCGGATGCGATCGTCGACGGGTTCGACATCGATGCGCCCGCCATCGAGGCGGCACACGAGCATGCCGCAGGACTCGAGAACGTGACATTCTCCGAACTCCGGGGAGAGCAGCTCGCCGATGGGGGAGAAGACCGCTACGACGCCGCATTCGTCTTCGAAGCACTGCACGACATGCCGGACCCGGTCGCCGTACTCTCCGCGATCAGTCGCGCGGTCCGATCGGATGGTGTCGTCGTCGTGATGGACGAAGCTGTCGCCGAGGCGTTCTCGCCCCCGGGCGACGACGTCGAGCGGGTGATGTACGGGTACAGTCTCCTGATCTGCCTCCCTGACTCGATGTCAACACCGGGCTCGGTCGCGACCGGCACGGTCATGCGACATGCGACCCTCGAACGCTACGCTCACGAAGCAGGCTTCTCAGCCGTCAGCGTCTTGCCGATCGACGGGTTCGCCGCCTTCCGGTTCTACCTCCTGGATCGGTGAGGCGCGTTCTCCAGCTGCTGCCGCACACCAGTGACAGACGGTCCCAGCCCCTCCCACGGTTAGCCGGGGGAGCCACCTGCGTAGCGATGCACTCCGCTCGACGACCGCTATTGCGCGACAAGCCACGGCATCGCCGCGATGACCGCCGACTACTTTCTGCAGCGAGGCGTGGGGGAGCGCTACGGGATGCTCGGCGAGTTCATAGGTTCACGGTGAACCCGAGGTCGACGTCGCTAGCGGCGTGCCCGCCGCCGACGCCCCAGTTTTCTAGAGCGATCTCGTGAAGGATCGCGGGGGAGGGGCTGACGCTCGGCAGGTACCGCAGCTCGCGTCGGCGCGGAATGTGGCGGCTGTCTCTTCACGTCAGCCTGCGGAGCTCGCCTGGAGCTTCCCGACCACTGAAGGCGACCCGATCGTTTCTTTCGCGTTCGCGGGGAGTGGCGCCGAGGTCGCCGTCTACACGACGAGTGCGTTCGATTCTTACGGGGCGATCCTCAGTGGACGGAAACCATGTGCGACCCGGCTGCGGCCCTGAGCGCCACCGGCTGCCCGCCTTCCTAGCGGCGCGCCCGCATCAGCACCTTCGCCCGCCAGCCGACCCGTCTGCCCGGGGAGGGTGATTGCAGACTTCGCAAACGGTTAACACAACTACGAACTGACATAATGTGCATTATCGGCGCCCGCGGAAGGCCAGCCCGTTGCGCCGCTTCCGGCCGGGCACTAGATATGGGCCATGACAGAAATGCCCGCCGGAAAGCTGCCGCTGCCGGAGATCACCGAGCGAGACGAGTGGCAGAGCCGGCTCGACGAGCTGCTTGTAAAAGAAAAGGCGCACACGCGCGCCGCTGACGCTCTCGCTGCAGAACGTCGTCGGCTGCCGATGGTCGCGGTCGACGCCACGACGCCGGTGATCGGCGCCGACGGGCCAGTGCCGCTCGTCGACGTCTTCGAGGGGCGCTCACAACTGATCGCATACTTCCACATGTGGCACGACGGCAAGCCGGCGGCCGAGCAGTGCGTCGGGTGCACGTTCTCGACCAGCCACATGAACCAGTTGTCGTATCTGAACTCGCGCGACATCACGTACGCGACGTTCTGCGAAGGCCCCTACGAGGCCAGCTCGCGTTACCGCGACTTCATGGGCTGGACGATGCCGTGGTACGCCGTGCCCGCCGGATCGACCGACCGGCTGGTCGCGGGCCGGGATTTCGGGATGCTGGTCTGCTACCTCCGCGACGGCGACCACGTCTACGAGACCTACTGGACGACGGGTCGCGGCAACGAGCGCATGGCGCCGTCCTACGCGCTGATGGATCTCACCGTGTACGGCAGGCAGGAGTTCTGGGAGGACTCCCCCGCCGGTTGGCCGAAGCAGTTCGACACGCGCGGGCAGCAGATGAGCCTCAAGGGCCGACCGACCGCGCAGTGGCCCCGCATCCGCGCCGGCCATGTCGACGATCTCGGCGACGCGGCCGGCCCACCGGCCGAGGACACCACCCCGCAGCTTCATCAGCACTGACGCTCGAGAGATCCTCGAAATGGCGGACCCGGTGATCGTGGGTCAGACCACCCAGGCGCCGTCGCGCATGAGCACGCGCCCGGCCAGCTCGTTCGACTCGCGCCACGCCTGGATGCGCGTCGGTCGCAGCACGAGGAACACGTACCCTGCGAGCCCTCGCGGGTCCCAGTCGGCCTGCGCCGCGTACGCGGCGCCGAGCGAGTCGTCGTCGTCCACCCCAAGCGAGCGCTCCAGCACCGCGTCGATCATCGCGACATCACGCGTCGGCCCGAGGCCGAGTCTGGCCACGCCGGACGCCCCGATATTGCGTGCTGTCACCGATCCGCCCTCGACGGCGATGACCGCTCGGTCCTGGAACCACGCCAGCGACAGGGGTACGAGATGCGGCGCGGCTTCGGGTGACGCGGTCGCCACCCAGACGTCGGCGGCCGGCGCGGTGAGCGCGGCGAGCAGATCGGCCTTGCGGGTCGCGCGGTCGCGGGGTTGCGGCATCCGTGACTCCCTTCGTGCAGCGCGTGTCAGTCTGCCAGACGGCGACGCACGATTCGCCCCCGAGAGAACGATTTCCTAGGCTCGGATCATGCTGGAGTCGCTCACCGGGTTCGTCGTGGTGGGCGTGGCGATCCTGCTGGGTTGGATCCTGGGCCGCATCGACCTCCTGGGCGAGCATGCCCGCCCGGTGCTCGCCCGGCTGACGTTCTTCGTGCTGTCGCCGTTCCTCCTGTTCGTCGTGCTGGCGCAGGCCGACGTGCACACTCTGTTCTCGGCCCTCCTGCCCGTGTCGGCGATCGCCGCCGTTGCGGTGATCCTGACGTACGCCCTCATCGCGCGTGTGGCGTGGCGGCGTTCGGTCGGCGAGACCGTGATCGGCGCGCTGAGCGCCGGCCAGGTCAACTCCAACAACATCGGCATCCCGCTGTCGCTCTACCTGCTCGGCAGCGCCGCGTACCCCGCACCGGTGATCCTGATGCAGCTCCTGGTGTTCACGCCGATCACGATGGCGATCCTGGATGCCGTCACCACCGCCCGCGCGTCGCTGTGGCGCGCGATCGTGCGCGTGGCCACGAACCCGATCGTGCTCGGTTCGCTGCTCGGCACCCTCGTCTCGGTGTCGGGCATCGAGCTGCCTCCGATCGTGATGGAACCCGCCGTGCTGATCGCGAACGCGTGCGTGCCGATCCTGCTGATCGCCTACGGCATCTCGCTGCACGGCCAGCGCGTGCTGGCGCCCTCCGGCCGCCGGCGCGACATCGTGCTCGCCACCGGCCTGAAGCTCGTCGCGATGCCGGTGATCGCGTGGGCGCTGGCGGAGTTCGTCTTCGGGCTCGCCGCACACGATGTGCTGGTGGTCACCGTGCTCGCCGCCCTTCCGACCGCGCAGAACGTCTTCAACTATTCGCAGCGCTACGACGTGGGTGAGACGATCTCGCGCGACACCGTCTTCCTGACGACGATCGGATGCGTCCCGGTGCTGATCCTCGCCACGCTGCTGCTCGGGTAGCCCGGCGCCTCAGCCCGTGCGGCGTCGGTCCGTCAGCTCCTCAGGGGCGCACGATCTCATGCATGCTGCCGATGACGAGCCGCGCCCGGCCGTCCTGCCGCAGCACCGTGAAGAGCGTGTGCGTGCACGTGCGGCACCGCACGATGGCCGCTGCCTCATCGATCTCGACGACGGCCGCGGCGACCGGCGCTCCTTCGTGGCACCCGCCGCACACCGCGATCAAGGCCGTGACGTCCGCCTCGAAGACGTCCCACAGCAGACCTGCGGCGGCGTTGCCGTCGACCGTGCTGGTTGCGATCTCTGGCCGCATCATGCACCTCCGAAGCGTTCGGTCCTGATCCGGGCGGACGGATGTCCCACCTGGACGAGTGCATCGGCGACGTGTTCGACGAAGCCCGTCGGGCCGCAGACGTAGACGATCGGCTGCCGATCCGGATCCCACGTGGCTCCCCGCAGCACCTCGCCATCGACACGCCCCACGCGTCCCTGCCAGCCGGTTGGTGCCGCACGCGTGTAGCGCCAGGTGAGCCCCACTCCCCCGTTGCTGGCCACTCGCGCCAGCTCATCGCGATATATCGCGTCTTCCGCCGTGCGGACCGAATATAGGAGCCGGACGGATGCCGCGGCTCCGGCATCCGTCGCCGCCCTCACCATCGCCATCAGCGGCACGATGCCCGATCCGCCCGCGATGAGCTGCACGGGGTCCGCTCCCCCGGGCCGCCACACGAAGTAGCCGCCCAGCGGACCCTTGACTTCGAGCTCGTCGCCGGGCAGGACATCGCGCACGAGGTAGGGCGAGACCTCTCCCTCGGGGATCTCATCGACGGCGAGCTCGATGGTCTCGCCCGGCCCGTACGACCCGATGGAGTATGACCGCACCGCCTGATAGCCGTCCTCGGCCGTGAGGCGGATGTCGACGTGCTGGCCGGCATCGTTCCCCGGCCATCCGGGTACCCGAAGCTTCAGCAGGCGCGCCGACGGCGTCGCTTCGACGGCGTCGACCACGCGTGCCGGCTGCCAGCCTCCGACGGTCACCAATACCGTTCCTCGGTCCAGGGATCGCCGTGCATGTTGTAGCCGTTCTGCTCCCAGAACCCGGGCTCGTCGTCGTCCATCAGCGTGAGACCGCGCACCCACTTCGCGCTCTTCCAGAAGTAGAGGTGCGGCACGAGGAGTCGAGCCGGCCCGCCATGCTCGGGGTCGAGCGGCTCGCCGTCGAACTCGAAAGCGACCCACGCCTGTCCGTCGCGCAGCTCGTCCAGCGGGATGTTCGTCGTGTAGCCGCCGTAGGAATGAGCCATGGCGTACGACGCGTCGGAGTCGACGCTCTCGAGCAGCGTGTCCAGTGACACGCCTCGCCACGAGGTGCCGAGCTTCGACCAGCGCGTCACGCAGTGGATGTCGGTATCGACATCCTCGATGGGCAGCGCCCGGAACTCGTCCCACGTCCAGGAGACCTCGGCGCCTCCCCCGGTGCGGATACCGAACCGCCACTGATCCAGGTCGATGCGCGGCGTCGGCCCCGCCGACAGCACCGGGAAGTCCTCGGTCAGGTACTGGCCGGGCGGCAGCCGCGGATCGCTCTCGCGACGGCGTGCTCCGAACCCCCTCGAGACGACGGCCATGGAACTCCTCCTCCTGTGCGCCGCGCCGCGGCACACACTCACGGTCACGCACGCTCACGCTAGCGCGCCTGGGCCCGTCGGGGCGACGGGCATCCGGCAACACACGTTCACGGTCGCACGGAAGTTCGACAGCGGGTCTAAGCTTTTGCCCGCACCACGTACAGGGAACTCTCAGAAAGGCCCCCCATGTCTACTGCATCCGAAGCCGAGAAGTCGGCCGTCAACGGGATCCGGACGGCGCTCGGCGTCGGCGGCGTCCTTGCCCTCATCGTCGGTATCCTGATCCTGGTCTGGCCGGGAAAGACCGCCGCCGTCGTCACCGTCATCATCGCGATCTACGCCATCGCCGCCGGGCTGGTTTACGCCGGTCTGGGGATCTTCTCCAAGACCAAGGGCGGCTGGGCCCGCGTCGGGCACATCGCCCTCGGCATCCTGTTCATCATCGCCGGCGTCGTGGCGCTGTTCAACATCGGTCAGACGACCGCCTGGCTGGCGCTGTTCCTCGGCATCCTCATCGGCATCATGTGGATCGTCGAGGGCATCGTCGCACTGTCGACCCTCGGTGACGCCGCGTCGAAGGGCTGGTCGATCTTCTTCGCCATCCTGAGCATCGTCGCGGGCATCATCGTGCTGTTCTCCCCGATCTGGGGCGTCATCGTGCTGTGGTGGATCCTGGGCATCTCGCTCATCGTCCTCGGCATCATCAACATCGTGCGCGCCTTCACCTTCAAGGGCGACATCTGATCCCAGCCGGATCAGAACGACGGCCCCGGGAGCGATCGCTCCCGGGGCCGTCGTCGTTGCGCGTCCGCGTCAGTCCACGGGCAGGTAGCGGCGCCACCAGTCCAGCACCGCATCGAACCGCTCGACGCGGTGACGCGGTTGGCCCGATCGCGTCAGCTCGTGGTTCTCACCGGGGAACACCAGCAGTTCCGCGTCGGTGCCCTGGCGCTTGAGCGCCGAGTAGTAGCGCGTCGCCTGCTCGAGCGGGCAGCGGAAGTCGAGCTCCGAGTGCATGACCAGGGTCGGCGTGGTCACTTGGCCGACGACGGCCATCGGGCTCTGCCGCGCGATGTCGTCGGCCGAGACGCCGACGTACTCGTCCCCGAAGAACGAGCCGATGTCGCTCGTTCCCTGGAAGGAGACCGGTTCGAGGAAGCCGCGCTCCACGATCGCGCCGGCGAATCGGTGGTCGTGCGCGATGACCCAGGCCGTGAGGTAGCCGCCGTACGAGCCGCCCATGACGCCGACCCGCTCGCCGTCGAGACGCGCGTCGGCGGCGATGGCGCCGTCGAGGAAGTCGATGACGTCGGCGAAGTCGACGGTCCCCATCTGCTGACGGATGCTGCGCCCGTGCGCGCGTCCGTAGCCTGCCGAGCCGCGCGGATTGGAGTAGACCACCGCATACCCGGCATCGACGAGCACCTGCGTCTCATCGAAGAGGTGCACGCCGTAGGACGCGAACGGGCCGCCGTGGATCTGCAGGATGACCGGGAACGGCCCGTCCCCCTCGGGAGCGGCGACCCACCCGTGCACCGGGTAGCCGTCGCGGCCTGTCACGGTCAGCTCGCGAGGCAGGGCGATGCCCGCTGCTGCGGCCGGCGCCCCGAACGAGGTCAGGGTGCGGGAGCCGCCGTCCTCGACGAGCACGAGCTCGCCGTACGAGTCGGGGCGGGCCACGGCGGCGACGATGTGATCGCCCCCGGCGGCGTGCCCGATGACTTCGACGTCGCCGCCGAAGACCTCGGAGAGGGCGCCGTCGCGACTCACGCGGATGAGCCGCACGCGGCCGCGCGTGCGGTCCTGCACGAGGAAGTCGTCACCGACGGGGGTGATGTGACTGCCGACCTCGCCGAGGTCGATGGTGTCGGCATCCGTGATGCGTGCCGGGGTGCCCTCGTCGAGCAGCCACAGACCGACGCCCGGCGCGACGAAGTCGACGCCCTCGCCGACCTCGCCGGCCAACAGGGCGATGGTGCCGTCACCCGCGACGTCCAGCCCCGACAGCGAGAGGCCGGCGTCGACCGACAGCACCTCGCGCTCGCCCGACCCGTCGACCGAGATCGCGACGAGGCGGTTGCGCAGGTCGCGGCGGTCGGCCTCGATGTCGTCCGGCACGGTCAGCACCTCGCGACCGTCGGCGGTGAACGCCAGACCGCCGTGCGACGTCGTGCCTTCCGTCAGCGCACGCGCCTCAGCGGCCACCAGGGTCTTCTTCGGCGGCGTGGCCTCGTCCGCGCGCACGGCAGCGGCGGGCTCGTAGAACGGCTCGGAGTCGGGCTCGGGCGCGGCGATCACGAAGACGTGTGCGGGGCGGTCGCCGATGTAGCCCAGGCCGTTCGCGTGCCAGCGCACGCCGGTGATGTGCCGCGGCGCCTCCGCCCCGGCATCCAGCCCCTCCACACTCCCGTAGCGGCCCTTCTCAGGAACCCGAGCGAGATAGGCGATGGTCGCACCGTCGGGCGACCACGCGAAATCCTCGACGCCGAGCGTCGCCTCGGTCGCCTGCACCGGCTCGCCGCCGGCTGCCGTGACGACGTGCACCTGCGGCTTGCCCTTGGCGTCGGCGCGCACGAAGGCGATGCGCGAGTCGTCGGGCGAGAGCTTCGGGGATCCGTCGGCGACTCCGCGGGTGAGGCGGCGCGGAGCCCCGTCGGGAAGGTCGACGCGCCAGAGCTGACCGACGGCCCGGTTGGCGGCGATATCGGGACGCGACGACGCGAAGACGGCGAAGGAGCCGTCAGCGGAGATCGCGGGGCGTCCGACGGAGACGAGGGTCTCGATGTCCTGTGCCCGCATCGATCACTCCGCCCCGAACGAGCTGACGTCGCCGACCAGACGGGTGTTTTCGGCGGGCACCGGCTCGAGCGCGGCGAGGGCGACCTCGGCGGCGAACTCGGAGACGTTGTACAGCTTGCCGGCGTCCTCGCGACGGGCGGCGATGGCCCCCGGGTTCGCACGCTCGAGCAGGGTGGCGGTGATGGTGCCCTCGATCATGTCGCCCGAGACGACCACGAACTCGACGCCGCGTTCCGTCAGCGCGGGGATCCGCTCGCGCAGCGCGTCCTCGCCGGCGCGCTTGGAGAGGGCGACCGGCTCGTACTCGGGCATGGTCGGCGTCGTGCGGATGAAGTGCGCCTGGTGGCTCGTGACGAAGACGACCCGAGAGCCGTCTCCCAGCAGCGGCAGGGCGCTCTCGAGCACGCTCACCTGGGCGTCGCGGTTGAGCAGGAGGGCATAGTCCTCCGCCATGCCGGACTCCATACCGCCCGACGCATTGAGCACGAGGATGTCGAGCGCGCCGAAGGTGCGCGCGACCTCATCGAACATCGCCTGGACGGACGCCGGATCCGTGAGATCCGCACCGACGACGAGCACCTGCACACCGAGCTCACGCAGCTCCGTCGCGAGCTTCTCGGCCCGCGGGGCCTTGTTGCGGTAGTTGATGACGACGTTCGCGCCGGCCTGTGCGAGGTAGCGCGCCGTGTCGGCGCCGATGCCGCGCGACGAGCCTGTCACGAGTGCTGTCTTGCCGCTCAGGGAACTCTCGGGAAGCGGGTTGGATGTCTCAGTCACGTGTAGACCCTACCTGCTAGGTTCGAGCGTAGGAGGCGCATCGTGGAGCTCATCGAGACCGTCGAACAGTGGGCGTGGATCGGCTGGCTGGTGCTCATCCTGGTGTTCCTCGTCATCGAGATGCTGACTCTCGATTTCACCTTCCTGATGCTTGGCATCGGAGGTCTCGCGGGCTTGCTCGCCGACCTGCTGGGCGCCCCGATCTGGCTCCAGGTGATCATCGCCGCGGGCGTTGCCGCGATCCTCGTGCTGGTACTGCGACCGCCCTTGCTGCGGCGGCTGCGGCGCGGGGAAGACCCGACGCCGTCCAACGTCGACGCGCTCATCGGCCTGCGCGGCACCGTCGTCTCGTCCGTCGGAACCCACGGCGGTCAGGTCAAGCTCGCCAACGGCGACATCTGGACCGCGCGTGCAGAAGCGGATCATCTGGCCGAGGCTGGCGACCTGGAACCCGGCATGCCGGTGCGCGTGAGCCGCATCGACGGCGCGACCGCGGTGGTGCGCTCCGACTCCCCCACTCCCCCGACCCCCGCAGTTTAGGACCCGCTCCCGCATGAATGATTTCGCATCCACCATCCCCGCGGTGATCGGCTGGATCCTCGCGATCGCGGTCTTCATCTTCGTGCTGGTGGTCATCTTCCGATCCGTCCGCATCATCCCGCAGGCGAGCGCCGGCGTCGTCGAGCGTCTGGGCCGGTACCACAAGACGCTCATGCCGGGACTGAACCTGCTGGTGCCCTTCATCGACCGTCTGCGTCCCCTCATCGACATGCGCGAGCAGGTCGTCTCCTTCCCGCCGCAGCCGGTGATCACCGAGGACAACCTGGTGGTGTCGATCGACACCGTCGTGTACTTCCAGGTCACGGATGCACGTGCGGCGACCTACGAGATCGCGAACTACCTGGGCGCCGTCGAGCAGCTCACGACCACCACGCTGCGCAACGTCGTCGGCGGCCTCAACCTCGAAGAGGCGCTCACCAGCCGTGACAACATCAACGGCCAGCTGCGCGTCGTGCTCGACGAAGCCACCGGCAAGTGGGGCATCCGCGTCTCGCGCGTCGAGCTGAAGGCCATCGACCCGCCGCACTCGATCCAGGACTCGATGGAGAAGCAGATGCGCGCCGAGCGCGAGCGTCGCGCGACGATCCTGACCGCCGAGGGCTCGAAGCAGTCCCAGATCCTCGAGGCCGAGGGCCGCCGGCAGGCCGAGATCCTCAAGGCCGAGGGCGACAAGCAGGCTGCGGTGCTGCGCGCGCAGGGCGAGGCCGAGGCGATCCAGACCGTCTTCGACGCGATCCACTCGGGCAACCCCGACGACAAGCTGCTGGCCTACCAGTACCTGCAGACGCTCCCGAAGATCGCCGACAGCGCGTCGAGCAAGCTCTGGATCATCCCGAGCGAGTTCACCGAGGCGCTCAAGGGTCTGACGGGCTCGTTCGCCGGTGTCATGACGGATGCCGCGGCCAAGGGTCGCGCGGAGAGCACGGGCACCCCCTCGGGCGGTC
Organism: Microbacterium sp. ZW T2_14; assembly: GCF_044987405.1. NCBI lineage: Bacteria > Bacillati > Actinomycetota > Actinomycetes > Micrococcales > Microbacteriaceae > Microbacterium > Microbacterium sp. ZW T2_14. Next base: position 89,506 of record NZ_JBJDRK010000002.1, read on the forward strand.
CCGCGCCGGCCGGCCCGCCGCCGGCCGTCACCCCGCCCACGCCGTGACGCACCCGTGGTTCGCAGGCGTCGCGACGCCTCGCGTGCTCGCGCACCGTGGACTCGTGACCCCGGAGGCCGCCGCCACGGGCGTCGTTGAGAACTCGTTCGCCGCCGTGGCCGCGGCGCACTCCGCCGGGGCGCACTACGTCGAGTCCGACTGCCACCTGACCGCCGACGGCGTGGTGGTGCTCTTCCACGACGACGATCTCTCGCGCGTGACCGGCGATCCCCGCAAGATCGCGAACGTCCCCGTGCGCGAGCTGGCGGAGCTCATGACCGGACGCGGCGGGCTCATCACCCTCGCACAGGCGCTGGACGCGTTTCCGGCGACGAGATTCAACCTCGACGTGAAGGCGACGGATGCGGCATCCGCCCTCGGCGCGACCATCGCGCCGTTCGGAGATCGGGTGCTGCTCACCAGCTTCTCCGACGCACGGCGGCGTGCTGCGCTCGAGGCGGCCCAGGCGGCGGGTCGCGGCATCCGTCCGGCGACGTCAGCAGGGCGCGGCACCATCGGGCGCGTGCTCACCGCCGTGGCGGCACGGTCGGATCGGCTGCTGGCGCGTGCGCTGGCGGGAATCGACGCACTGCAGGTGCCCGAGCGTCAGGGCCGGCTGCGCATCGTCACCCCGCGGCTCGTCGCCGCCGCGCACCGGCACGATGTCGAGGTGCACGTGTGGACGGTGAACGAGCCGGACGACATGGTCCGTCTGGTCGCGATGGGAGTCGATGGGGTCGTGACCGACCGCGCCGATGCGGCTCTCGCTACGCTGACTTAGCACGCTCAAATGACCGTGCGCCAGCCCCGCTGTGCATCCACTGTGAAAGGTGGGTGAACGGGGCTCCTTCGGATGATCCGCACAGGTCACTTCGTTATACCTATACAGCGACGAGAGGACCACAAAATGGCAGACCGCAGTCTGCGCGGCATCCGACTCGGCGCCCAGAGCCTACAGAGCGAAGAGGGCGTCGTGTTCCATGAACGCGCACAGCACAGCTATACCTGCACCGTGTGTGGGCGTGACACGACTTTGACCTTCGCGGCCGACGCCGAGATCCCGCCTGCGTGGGAGTGCCGCACGTGCGGCGCCGAAGCGCTGCTGCGGGTGGGCGAGGGCACCGCGACCGTCGATCACTCGGGAGACAAGATCCCCCGCAGCCACTGGGACATGCTGCTGGAGCGCCGCACCCTTCCGGAGCTCGAAGAGCTCCTCGAGGAGCGCCTCGCCTTCATCCGCGCCCGCCGCGGAGCCGGCGAGAACGTCGCGGCCGACAAGCTCAGCGCCTGACCCGCATCCACGCGACGCCGGCCCTACGGGGCCGGCGTCTTCGTGTTGGCACGAGGGCGCGTACGGCCGAGCACTCCGAGACTGACCAGCGCGATCACGCCGCCCCACACGAGCAGCAGCTGGATCGCGCCGCCGAACGTCACCGCGGGGGTCAGACCGGTGCGCAACGGCACGTCCTCGAGCATGTGGCCTGCGGTGTCGGCGGGGATGCCGGCGATCATCGAGCCGTCCGGGGCGATGATCTGGCTGGTGCCGACGGTCGAGATGTTGACCACGGACCGGCCGGTCTCGACCGCGCGCATGCGCGCGAACGCGAGCTGCTGCAGATTCTCGTCGGTGCCGCGGAAGTCGGCGTTGTTGGTCTGGAACATGTAGATCTCGGCGCCGTCCTGCGCGCCGTCCCAGATAACGTCGTCGTAGATCACGTCGAAGCAGATGGCGAGGCCGACGCCGACGCCGTTCACATCGAAGAACGGCCGGGCCCCGCCGGGTGTGTACTCCCGCTGGACGAGGTCGATGAGGTCCGGCGCGAACAGGCGGTAGAGCCAGCGATCCGGCACGTACTCGCCGAAGGGCACCGGGTGCCGCTTGTCGTACACGTCGACCGGGTTGTCGGCGTCCTGCTCCCACAGCAGCGATGAGTTGAAGTACTCGTCGCCGCGCTGAGTGACCGCCGCGACGACGAGCGGCGCCTCCAGGCGATCCGTGAGCGCGTCGAGCGTGGCGGCGGTGCTCGCGTTCATGGTGGGATCCGAGTCGACGCCGCCCTCGGGCCACAGCAGGACGTCGAGGTCTTCGCCGAACAGCGGAGCCGTGGCCTGCAGCTCGGCGTTGAGCACGTCATTGCGGCCGCGCTCATCGAAGTAACCGGCGGGTCCGTTGCCCTGCACCGCGCCGACGCGCATGGTGCCGGCATCCGTGGTCGGGAATTGCGGGAGCGCGAACAACAGGATCGCCACTGCGGCGAACGGGATCGCCGTGCGGATGTCGCGATACCGGCGGAGCCGCACCCACTCGACGCCGTTCGCGCACAGCATGACGATGAGGAACGAGAGACCGGCGACGCCGACCCAGGATGCGACGCTCGCGAGCGGACTGTCGGCCTGCGAGATGCCGACACGTCCCCACGGAAAGCCGCCGTACGGCCAGGTGCCGAGCAGCTGCTCCCGGAGGACCCAGAGGGCCGCCACGATCGCCGGGAGGGCCACGAGGCGCGCCCAGGCGCCGGTCCGCACGCGCGGGAGCCATCGGTAGGCCAGTGCGATGGGAACCGCCGTCGCCGCGGTCAGCAGCGCCTCGAGCGTGGCGAGGGCGATCCACGGGACGGGACCGAGATAGCGCGCGGTGAACGACACGTTCACCAGGAAGAACGCCAGTCCGAAGACGAGGCCGACCAGCGCGGCCGTCCAGATGCGCCGGCCGATGAGGCTGATCAGCGTCAGCGGGATCGCGACGAACACCGTGGGCCACCAGCCCAGCGCCGGAAAGGCGGTGGTGAGGGCGAGTCCGCCGGCGGCAGCGGCGATGACCGCCGCCCACAGCGGCAGCAGCGGGCGCGGCAGCGGCGGACGGGACGGCGCGTCGGGTGGCACGGATTCCACCCTAGGCGAGCCGGGGAAGGCGTTCGTCCCGGGCGCAGGCTGAGCCCGTTGAGGGGCGCTACACCGTGGAGTAGGCGACGATGCCACGACGGACGGCGTCCAGCGCCTTGCGGGCGGTACCCGCGATCGGCTGGTCCGCGACGATCGACAGCTGGTCGAGCAGGTCGATGGTCTGCTTCGCCCACCGCACGAAGTCGCCCGCCGCCATGTCGGCCTCGGTCAGCACCCGGTCGAGCATGCCGCCGCGCGCCCAGGTGTGCATCGCCAGCGCCAGTCCCGCCGAGACGGGTTCGGTACCGGGCAGCCGGTGCTCCTCCTCCAGGTCTTCGAGCTCCTGCCACAGCGTGAGGGTCGCGTCGAAGGCGTGCCGGAAGGCGCCGCGCGGCAGGCCGTGTTCACCCGGTCCGGCATCGTCGCGCCGCGGCTCGTACACCAGCGAGCACGCGAGCGCGGCCAGGGACGCGGCATCCAGGTCCGTCCAGATCCCCCGGCGCAGCGACTCGGCGACCAGCAGATCGCGTTCCCCGTAGATGCGGCGCATGGTGCGGCCGGAGGGGGTGAGCGTGGTCGAACCGTCGTCGGCGACGGCCACGTACTCGAGCGCGGCGAGCACGTCGACGACGCGGTCGAAGATCCGCGCCACGGTGCCGGTGCGCGTATCGATCTGACGCCGCAGCTTGTCGATCTCGCGCTTGAGCTTCCAGTAGCGCTCGGCCCAGCGGGCGTGATGCTCGCGGTCCGGGCACTGATGGCACGGGTGGCGCTGCATGCGCTTGCGCAGGCTCGTGATGCGACGATTCCGCTCGTCGCGCGTACGCCGTGCCGCACTGACGTCCTTGCGGTTCAGCTTCTCGAGGTCGCTGAGTTCCCGCCGGATGCCGGAGTACTCCGCGAAGTCGCCGCGGTCGCACGTCATCGCCTTGGCGTACCCCGCGAGCGACTCCTCCTGCTCGCGCACCTGGCGGGCGAGGCCCACCACCGCACGGTCGGCCTGGAACTGCGCGAACGAGGACTCGAGGATCTCTCGCGCCCGGGCCCGGCCGAACTGGTCGATGAGATTGACCGCCATGTTGTAGGTCGGGCGGAAGCTGGAGTTCAGCGGATACGTGCGCCGCGACGCGAGGGCGGCGACCGCCTGCGGGTCGAGCGCCTCGGTCCACTGGATCACCGCGTGCCCCTCGACATCGATGCCGCGACGCCCGGCCCGCCCGGTGAGCTGCGTGTACTCCCCCGAGGTGATCGCGACGCGTGCCTCGCCGTTGAACTTCTCGAGCTTCTCGAGCACCACGGTGCGGGCGGGCATGTTGATGCCGAGCGCGAGCGTCTCGGTGGCGAACACGACCTTCACGAGCTTGCGCTGGAACAGCTCCTCGACGACCTCCTTGAAGGCCGGCAGGAGTCCCGCGTGGTGGGAGGCGACCCCGCGCTCGAGATTCTCCCGCCACTCCCAGAAGCCCAGCACCGCCAGGTCCTCTTCGAGCAGCGAGCGGGTGCGTTCCTCGATGACGGCACGGATCTCGCGTCGCTCGTCCTGCGACGTGAGCCGCACGCCGGAGCGTCGCACCTGCTGCACGGCCGCGTCGCAGCCGACGCGGCTGAAGATGAAGAAGATCGCCGGGAGCAGATTCGCCCGCGACAGCAGCTCGACGACGTCAGGCCGGTCCAGCCGCTCGATCCGCTGCACGTTCGCCGAGCGCACGGGCCGCTTATTGCCCCGATTCGGGCGCCGGTGGGATGCCTCGTACCCGCCGCCCGCGTAACGCGCGCGCTCACCGCGGTCGCCGCTGCGCAGCTGCTGGGCCCGCCGGTTGTTCTCGAAGTTCGGTCCCTTGAACGACCGGATCCGCATGAGCTCCTGGTTGACCTGCGCCGTGGCGATGCCGGCGCGGTCGTCGAACAGCGGCAGCAGATCCCCCCGGACGAGCACATGCTGCTCGAGCGGCACCGGACGGGTCTCCGAGACGATGACCTGCGTGTCTCCCCTCACGGTGTCGAGCCAGTCGCCGAACTCCTCGGCGTTCGACACCGTGGCCGACAGGGACACCAGCCGCACGCTGGGCGCGAGGTGGATGATGACCTCCTCCCACACGGCGCCGCGGAAGCGGTCGGCGAGATAGTGCACCTCGTCCATGACCACATACCTGAGGCCGCGCAGCGCCGGCGAGTCGGCGTAGAGCATGTTGCGCAGCACCTCGGTCGTCATGACGACGATGCGCGCGTTGCCGTTGATGTTCGTGTCGCCGGTCAGCAGGCCGACCTCATCAGGTCCGTAGACGTCCTGCAGCTCGCGGAACTTCTGGTTCGAGAGCGCCTTCATCGGCGTCGTGTAGAACGCCTTGTCTCCCGGCGTCCGCATGGCCAGATGCACCGCGAACTCGCCGACGATCGTCTTGCCCGCCCCCGTGGGCGCGGCGACCAGCACGCTGCGGCCGTCCTCGAGTGCGCGGCATCCTTCGATCTGGAACGGATCGAGAGTGAAGCGCTGGGATGCCGCGAATGCCGCCGTGACCGGGTAGGTGCGCTCGAGTCGGGCGGCGTCGCTGGCGCGTGCGTAGCGCTCGGCGGGAGCGGGGTCGCTCACGACACCTCGGGCGGAAGGAGCCCCGCAGCCTTGTCGCGTTTCGCCTTACGCCGGTCGAACAGCATCGAGAGGCCGACCGCGGCGAAGTACAGCACGCACAGGATGCCCCCCAGAAGCAGCATCGAGGTGACGTCCGCGGCGGGGGTCGCCATGGCTGCGAAGACCGTGATGATGATGATGGCTACGCGCCACCCCTTGAGGATGTCGCGGCCCGACACCACGCCGGCGAGGTTCAGGGCGACGAGGAAGACGGGTGTGACGAAGGACACCCCGATCACCAGCAGCAGCTTGAAGACGAAGTCGTAGTACGTGGCGTAGTCGTAGAACTGGGCGATGCCCTGGTCGTTGGGCACGAAGTTCGCCATCAGCACCACCATGTGCGGCATGATGAGCCAGCCGACGTAGAGGCCGGCCATGAACAGCGGGATCGCTGCCCCGAGGAAGCCGATGGTGTAGCGGACCTCCTTGCGGGTGAGCCCGGGCATGATGAACGCCCAGATCTGCCACAGCCACACCGGCGCCGAGATCAGCAGGCCGATCGCGAAGGCGATCCGCATGTGCAGATCGAAACCACTCGCGACCGTCGTGAAGTTGAGGGCGATGTCCTGGTCGCCCCGCTCCTTCGCGATCTGCACGATCGGCTGCGCGAGCAGGTCGATCACCCAGCCGCTGATGAGGAACGCGATGACCATGCCGACCACCAGGCCGGCCGCAGCGATGAAGAATCGCTTCCGCAGTTCGCGCAGGTGCCCGCCGAGGGACATCCGCTTGTCGCGCCGAGGCTGCTCGGGCTCCTCGATGCGCGATGGCTCCGTCGTGACCACGCCCGGGTCAGGAGGACGGGTCTGCGGTGCTGCTGCTCGGGCTGGCGGGCGTGTCGGCCTTCGGAGTCTCGGCCGCGACGTTCTCGGTCTTGGACTTGCCCGCCGTGTCGTCGTCCTTCATCGCCTTCATCTCGCCCTTGAAGACCCGGGCGGACTGACCAACGCTCTTGGCGAGAGCCGGAAGCTTCGCGGCCCCGAAGAGGAGCAGGATCACCGCGAGGATGATCAGAAGATGCGGCCATCCAAATGCGCCCATGCGGAGTCTCCCTTGTCGGTGCGGATGTGGCTCCAGTGTAACCTGCGCCGGCGATGCATCGTCGCCCTCAGCGGTATTGCACCAAGCCGGCTTCGGCCCACTCCGCGACGGCGCGACGCGCACCGGCGGGCTCGAGCACCTCGACGGCGCCTCCTCGGCGTGTCGCGAGACGCCGCAGGCTCAGTTCGTCGGCGACGCGCATGGTCGCGATCGTGACCCCGTCGGAGGTCGCGAGCGTCGCGCGATCGAGGTAGTCGCCCAGCAGCGGCGCGACCTCCTCGGCGAAGCGGATGCGCGCGACGACCTCGCCGGCGTCGGTGTCGAACCAGTCGGGCGCCTGCTCCCCCGCGTGGGTGCTCGGGATGCCGGTGAGCTCGAGGTCGCTCACACGGTCGAGGTGGAAGGTGCGCATCGCCTCGCGAAGGTGGCACCAGCCCTGCAGGTACCACTGGCCGCTGGCGATGTGGACTTTGACCGGGTCGACGGTGCGGGTCGTGGGAGAGGCGTCCGGCGCCTTGTAGGTGAACGAGACCGCGACACCGCGACGCAGCGCGTCGGCCACGAGGTCGCGCACGGCGTCGACCGGCTCGGGAGCGAGGATGACCTCCGCCGGCATCCCGGACGCTCCGCGGGCGAGCTTCGCCAGCAGGCCGGCATAGAGGTCGGTGTCGCCGACACCGGGGATGGAGCGGGCGAGCTGCAGGCCGGCGAGCAGCGCCGCCGCCTCGCGGGCGGTGAGCTTGGGCGACCGCTCGAGGCCGACGGAGTTCGTGATGACGATGAGGTCGCGCTCGTCGAGGAGATCCCAATCGATGTCGAACAGGTCGTTCGCCATCTGCCAGTAGCCCCGGTCGCCGGGCAGCCCGATCACCGTGAGCTTCTCGACCATAGAGCGCATCTGCTCGGGTGAGACATCGAACTCGTCGGCGGCCTCGGCGAGCGAGACCTCGCCCTTGCCCACGAGATACGGCACGAGCTGCAGCATGAGCGCGGCCCGATCGGTCGCCACCAGCGGGCGGCGCGCGCTCATGACGCTCCCCGATGCAGGTCGCGTGCTGCGGCGAGGCGGTCGATCACGCGATCTCGCAGCTCGGCCGGTGCGACCACGCGCACTTCGGGTCCGTACGAGGCGAGCTCGTCGGCGAAGATGTGCTCGTCGACGTAGGGCACGCGGATGCCCTGCTCGGCCGGCTGCGCGCGGCGGGCGAGCCGGAGGGCGGCCTCGGTGCCGGGATTGACCTCGAGGAGCGCCGAGTTGCGCGCCGCGACCGCCTCGAGGCCCGCGAGGGCGCGGTCACCGGCGCCCTCGCGTAGAGCAGGGTCGAACGAGACGCGTGTGAGCACGACCGGCCCGACGATGCGCTGCAGGAGGAAGGTGCGATCGGCCCGGACGTCGAGGTCGATGCCGAACACGTGCCAGCGGCCCTCGTACTCGACGAGGGCGAGCGGCTGCACACGGCGCGTGCGCGGCGCGTCCTCGCCGGGCTTGAGGTAGGGGAAAGTGACGACGGTGCTCTGCTCGATCGCCTGCTGCAACGGCGGGAAAGCAGGATCGTGCAGGCTGAGCCGGGGCGAGAAGCCGATGATCGGCTCGTCGACCAGATCGCCGAGCGCCCGGATCTTGCGCAGACCGCTGCGCGCGTCGTCCGACATCGAGCTCTGACTCCACACACCGCCCGCGAGAGTCAAGAGCGCCAGCTCGGCAGGCGTGAACTCGATGTCTTCGGGCAGCTCGTACTCGGCGGTCGGCACGCGGTAGCGCGCTTCGCGCAGGTCGTCGGGGTCGGCCCAGTCGCCGATCGTCTCGATCGGCACACCCAGGCCGCGCAGCGACTCCTTGTCGCGCTCGAACATCTTCTCGAGCGCATCCTTCGAGGCACCCGCCTCGCTCTGCTCGCGATAGCCGGCGACCGAGGTGAGGATGGTGTCCTTGGTCAGCCCCTGGTCGGTCGCGATGAGGGCCACCACGAGGTTGACAAGGCGCTCCTCGGGCGGGATCTTCGCGGCGGCAGTGGCAGGCACCCGCCTATCTTAGGGCCGCGCACGGCCCCGCAGACGAACGCCGGGTCACTCCTCGGGTGCGACGTCCAGACCCAGGATGTCGATGACGAACACGAGCGTCGAGTCCGCCGGAATGGCGCCCTGGGCCTCATCGCCGTAGCCCTGGTCGGGCGGCACCACGACGAGGACCTGCGAGCCGACCGTCTGGCCCTCGAGCGCCTGAGCGAAGCCCGGCACCACGCCGTCGAGCGTGACCGACGCCGGCTCGCCGTCCCACGTGCTGTCGAAAGCCTCGTTCTCGCCCCACACCACGCCGGTGTAGTGCACGCGCACCGGCTGGTCGCCGGTCACCTTCTCGCCGGTGCCCTTCTTCAGCGTCTGGACGACGACATCGGTGGGCGGAGCTCCATCGGGGATGATGAGGCCCGGGCGGCCGTCGGGCGCGCGCACGACGCTGGGCAAGCCGAATCCGCTGTTGAACTGGTTCGCACCGTCGGCGGCGGGCAGGTACACCTTCCGCACGTCGATGATCGCGACCGCGGTGTCGTCGTCGGCCAGGCCGAAGCCCTTGGCCACGCCGTCCGCCATGTCGTCGGGCGACAGCGCGACCGCGATGCGCGAGCCGTCGGTCGCGCACTGGAGCGCGTCTTCGAAGCCCGGGAAGTTCGTGGTCCACTGCGCGGGGGACGTGACGCTCGACAGATCGCCGTCGTACGCGGTGGCGACGAGCGGCTCGCCGGTGGTGCCGCTGAACAGCGCGACATCGACGACCATCAGCTGGTTCTGTGCGGTGATCGGTGTTCCGTCGCCGACGACCACGTCCTCGTAGGCGAGGTCGTGCGCGCGCAGCGGCGTGTACACGTCGACCTCGGGCTGCTCGTCGGTGTCGCCGGTGACGTCGATGAGGTCCATCACGTCGGCGTCGGACACGGCGGGACGAGAGCAGTCGGACGACGAGCCGGGCATCGAGCATCCGGCCAGGCCGACGGTCACCAGTCCCAGGACGGCGAGGGCAGCGGGGATCTTGCGCACCGGAACAGTCTAGGCGGTGCCGTCGGGCGCGCCCGCGCGTCCCGCCGCCTGACGGGCCCCCTCCGCCGCACGCTCCGCCTCGCGGACGCGCTTGCGCAGGTTCTTGTCGGTGATCTGCCGGTCGCCGACCGCACCGGGCGTCCACAGCTCGACGTCCTCGTCGCCGTAGCTCGACTTCGACGCGCGACGCTTGACCTCGGGTGCGACGGCGCCCGGCGCCAGCCGGCGCGCCCAGATGAGGAAGCCGGTGTGGGCGACCATCCGGTGGTCGGGGCGCACGGCGAGCCCTTCGACGTGCCAGCCGCGCACCATCGTCTCGTTCGCGCCCGGCTCGGTGAACAGCCCCGTGCTGCGGATGTACTCGGCGACACGGCTGAGCTGCGTCGCTGTCGCGACGTAGCAGACCACCACGCCGCCGGGCGTGAGCGCCTCGGCGACGGCGTCGATGCACTCCCACGGCGCCAGCATGTCGAGGACGACGCGATCGACGGATGCCGCAGCCACCGTAGTCGTCAGCTCCTCGGCGAGATCCCCCACGACGACGTCCCAGTTGCCGGGGACCTCTCCGATGAACGTCTCGACGTTGGCACGGGCGACAGCGGCGAAGTCGTCCCGGCGCTCGAACGACACGAGCCTCCCGGCGTCGCCGATCGCCCGCAGAAGCCAGAGCGACAGCGCTCCCGACCCGACGCCGGCCTCCACGACGGTGGCGCCGGGGAAGATGTCGGCCTCCGCGAGGATCTGCGCGGCATCCTTCGGATAGACGATGGCGGCGCCGCGCGGCATCGACATCACGAAATCGCGCAGCAGCGGGCGCAGCGCCAGGTACTCGTGGCCGCCGCTGTTGGCGACCACGGAACCATCGGGCTGGCCGATCAGCTGCGTGTGCTTGAGCACGCCGTGGTGCGTGTGCAGCTCGCCGTCCTCGCGCAGCGTGATGGTGTGGAGGCGTCCCTTGGGACCGGTGAGCTGAACGCGATCGCCGAGTCGGAACGGGCCGCTCGGGCGGGTGATCTCGTCGGTCATCGTGCATTCTCCTCGACGGCGGTGGCGCCGCCGGCGCGCAACCGCGCCCGGTGCGACTGATGGAAGGCGGTCAGGTCGTCGACGGTTCGTCCGTCGAGGGTGTCCCACAGCACGTGCGCGCCCGCGCCGGTCAGAGACACCATGAGCGGCACCCCGATCACCGACGCACCGGACGCGACCGCCGCGCGCACGCCCGTCGACGAGTCCTCGATCGCGACGGCCTCGGCAGGGCTGACACCGAGGAGTTCGCATGCCTGCAGGTAGGCGTCGGGATACGGCTTCGGCCGCGTCGCGTCGTCGCCGGCGATGACGACATCGAACGCGTCGAAGTCGATCAGATCGACGACCGCCCGCGCCATCCGGCTCAGCGACATCGTCACCAGCGCCGTCTTGACGCCGTTCGCGCGCAGATCCGCGAGCAGCTCGCGAGCACCGGGGCGGAACGGCACGCCCGTGGTGGCGAGCTGACGCATCACGTCGTCCGTCAGATGGTCGACGATGTCGCGGACACCCATACGAACACCCTCGGCCTGGAAGACGCCGGCCGAGTCCTCGAGTCCCGCGCCGACGAGCTGCAGCGCCTGCTCGTGCGACCACGTGCCGCCGAAGCTCTCGACCAAGGTGGTCTCCGCTGCCATCCAATAGGACTCGGTATCGACCAGGGTGCCGTCCATATCCCAGAGGACGGCGGCGAGAGGAGGCGCATTCACCGTGCAATCCTACCGACGGGGCTCCGACCGTCCGCCGAGAGGGGGGCATATCCTGGAGGGAGCCCGCGGCCGATGCGGGCGGAGGGGGTCCCGTGGACGGACTGGGTCGTCGTGTTCTCGTCGCTGCATTCGACGGATGGAACGACGCGGGCGAAGCCGCGTCCTCCGCGATCACGCAGCTGCGCGAGGGCGGCTCGTACGAGACGGTGTTCTCCGTCGACCCCGAGCTCTACTTCGACTACCAGTACACCCGCCCCCACATCGCCGCCGATGCGGATGGCCGACGCACCCTGCAGTGGCCGGAGGCCACGCTGCTGCGCCCCGCGCGTGCCACCCGTGGCACGCAGCTGTGGCTGCTCACGGGCGTCGAGCCGGCTCGCGCGTGGCAGGCGTTCTCGTCCGAGTTCGTCGACATCGCCCTGCGGGAGGACATCACGGGCTTCGTCGCGATCGGCTCGATGATGTCGGACGTGCCGCACACCCGCCCGATCTCGGTGTTCGCGGGCAGCGACAACGAGAACCTCCGCAACACGCTCGAGCTCGAGCGCAGCTCCTATGAGGGTCCCGTGGGCATCCTCAGCGTTCTGGGCGACGCCGCGGAGCGCGCCGGCATCCCGACGGCGAGTCTCTGGGCCAGCGTTCCGCACTACGTCGCCGGTCACACCCCGTCGCCCAAGGCGACGCTCGCCCTGCTCGACAAGCTCGAAGACCTGACCGGCGCGCCGGTGCCCCGCGGCGACCTCGCCACCGAGGCGGCCGCCTGGGAGGCCTCGATCGACGCGGCGGCGGCGGACGACGAGGAGATGACCGACTACATCCACCAGCTCGAGCGCACGCGCGACACCTGGGATTCGCCCGAGGCGTCCGGCGACGCGATCGCGCAGGAGTTCGAGCGGTACCTTCGCCGGACCGACGGCAAGCCGGGCGACGGGCCGAGCAAGCCCGGACGCGACGACCCGCGCCGCTGAGCGGCATCCGCTCGCACGTCGTCCGCCGTCGGCTCTTCTACGGGTTGATGACGCCCATGCTGAGCAGCACCAGCAGCAGCGACCCCAGCGCGACGCGGTAGACCACGAACGGCAGGAAGCTGTGCTTGGAGATCCAGTTCATGAAGAACGCGATCACGCCGAGCGCGACGATGAAGGCGATGCCGGTGGCGACGGCCGTCTCGCCGAGCGTGAAGACGCCGGGCTCGTCGAGACTCTTGACCAGCTGGAAGAACCCGCTGCCGAACACCGCGGGGATGGCGAGCAGGAACGCGTAGCGGGCGGCGGCGGCGCGCTCGTAGCCCATGAAGAGTCCGGCGGTGATGGTGCCGCCCGAGCGTGACACGCCCGGGATCAGGGCGAGCGACTGCGCGAAGCCGTAGATCACGCCCTGGCCGATCGTGATGTCTTCGAGCTTGCGTCGTTTCGCACCGACGTGGTCGGCGATGCCGAGCAGCACGCCGAAGAAGATCAGCATGCCCGCCGTGATCCAGAGCGAGCGCAGGACGGTCTCGATCTGGTCCTGGAAGAGCAGGCCGAGCACCACGATCGGGATCGAGCCGATGATGATGAGCCAGCCGAGCTTCGCGTCCGGATCGTTGCGCGGGATGCGCCCCAACAGGGCGCGGAACCAGTGCCCGATGATGCGCACGATGTCGCGCCAGAAGAAGACCACGACCGCCGCCTCGGTGCCGATCTGCGTGATCGCGGTGAAGGCGGCACCCGGATCCTGCGCCGAGGGCAGGAACTCGCCGAGGATGCGCAGATGCGCGCTCGACGAGATCGGCAGGAACTCGGTCAGTCCCTGGACGAAGCCGAGGATGATCGCTTCGAGAAGCATGGGCGCCTTTCAGACGGGCCTGACGGCTGCCGCGGTGTCGCGGCGTCCGTCCGGGACTTCAGTAGGTGCGGAGCAGGTCGGTGAGCACAGTCTGGCCGAAGACCAGCGCGTCGATCGGCACGCGCTCGTCGACGCCGTGGAACATGCCTGTGAAGTCGAGCTCGGCCGGCAGCCGCAGCGGGGCGAATCCGTAACCGGAGATGCCCAGTGCGGCCAGCGCCTTGTTGTCGGTGCCGCCGCCCATCAGGTACGGGACGACCGGTGCGCCGGGGTCGTGGCGGCCGAGTGCCGCCACCATGGCGTCGACGAGGTCGCCGGAGAACGGCACCTCGAGGCCGATGTCCTGATGGACGACCTCGACGTCCACGCCGTCGCCGACGATGCGGCGGATGTCGGCCAGGGCAGCCTCCTCGGTGCCCGGCAGAACGCGCACGTCCACGAGCGCCTCGGCGCGGTCGGGGATGACGTTGTGCTTGTAGCCCGCGACCAGGCCGGTCGGGTTGGTCGTGGTGCGCAGCGTCGAACGCAGGAATCCGGATGCCGCGCCGGTGGCTGCCGCGACGGCATCCGCGTCGTCCGATGCCTGGCCGGTCAGCTCGGCGAGGCGTGCGGTCATCTCGCGGGTGGTGTCGGTGAGCGTCACCGGCCACGCCGTGCGGCCGAGTGCCGCGACGGCCTCCGCGAGGCGTGTGACGGCGTTGTCGGCGTGGAAGCTCGAGCCGTGCGCGGCACGCCCGCGCGCGACGAGCCGGATCCACACCAGTGCCTTCTCCCCCACCTGGAGCAGGTACGCGTGGCGGTCGCCGACCGGGATCGAGTAGCCGCCGACCTCGCTGATGGCCTCCGTTGCGCCCTCGAACCAGCCTGGGCGATCCTTGACGACGAGTGCGGAGCCTTCGACACCGCCGTTCTCCTCGTCCGCGAAGAACGCCAGGACGAGGTCGCGCTCCGGCTGCTCGCCGGAGCGGAGGATGTCGGCCACCGAGGTCAGGATCATGGCGTCCATGTCCTTCATGTCCACGGCGCCGCGGCCCCACAGCATCCCGTCGCGGACGACGCCCGCGAAGGGGTCGACGCTCCAGTCGTCGGCGATCGCCGGGACGACGTCGAGGTGGCCGTGCAGCACGAGGGCGGGCTTGTCGCGATTGCGGCCCGGGACCCGCGCCATGACGTTCGTGCGGCGCAGGATCGGCTCGTAGAACTCGGGCGTCAGTCCGAGGTCCGACAGGTAGGCGCCGACGTACTCCGCCGCCTCCCGCTCCCCCGCCGCCCGGCCGCCGCCATGATTGGTCGTGTCGAAGCGGATGAGATCGCGCGCAACGGCGGCGACTTCGGGAAGCTCGGCTTCAGGCATGCGGACAAACCTCTCATCTGACGAAAGAAGGCCCCCTTTCGGGGGCCTTCTTCACTGTGCGCGAGGGGGGACTTGAACCCCCACGCCCGTTAAAGGGCACTAGCACCTCAAGCTAGCGCGTCTACCTATTCCGCCACCCGCGCAAGGTGGTTTTCGGTTTCGCAACCGAGGAATGACATTACCACGTCACCGGAGGTTCAACGAATCGCGGGGCGCCCGGGCGCGTCACCCCATCGAGACGCCGAACAGCAGACCGAGGAGGTACGTGACGGCGGCCGCGCCGAACCCGATCGCGAGCTGCCGGAGCGCCCGGCGGAGCGGCGGAGCGCCCGACAGGAGGCCGACGGCGGCGCCGGTCGACATCAGCGCGACCCCGACGAGGACGAGCGCCAGCACGACGGCCGCGAGCCCCGAGAGACCGAAGATCCACGGCAGCACCGGGATGATCGCGCCCGAGGCGAAGAAGAGGAAGCTCGAGAGCGCCGCCGCCCATGCGCTGCCGACGACGTCGCCGTGATCGGGGACGACGATCGGGCCGGTCTCGGCGCGGCCCTGCCCGGCGGACCGCGCCGCTTCGACGATGCGCCGGGCCCGCGCGATCGCCTCGGCCTCCGGCATCCCGCGCGTCCGGTACACGAGCGCCAGCTCGTTGGCGTCGATGTCGAGGTGAGGGATGGCGCCGTCGGCGAAGTCGCTCGGCTCGGTGGCGGCCAGGAGCTCGCGCTGCGAGCGCACCGAGACGAACTCCCCCGCGCCCATCGAGAGGGCGCCCGCGAGGAGGCCGGCGATGCCGCTGAACAGCACGAACTGGCTCGACACGCCCGTGGCGCCGATGCCCATCACCAGGGCGAGGTTCGACACGAGGCCGTCGTTGGCGCCGAACACGGCGGCCCGGAAGGTGCCGGACAGGCGACGGCGCCCCCGGGCTGCGAGGCCGCGCACCACCTCGTGGTGCACCTTCTCGTCGGCCGCCATGGTGGCCGTGGCATAAGGCTCGTCGTCGTAGGGCGAGCGTGCCTCCGCGCTCTGGGCCAGCGCGAGCACGAAGATCGACCCGAAGCTCTTCGCCATGCTGCCGAGCAGGCGGGTGCGCACGTCGGGCCGCGGCAGCCGCGCCGGCTCCGCACCCAGCAGCTCGAGCCAATGCGCTTCGTGCCGCCCCTCGGCCTCGGCGAGCGCGAGGAGGATCTCGCGCTCCTCGCCGTCACGGCGGCCGGCGAGCTCGCGATACACGCGCGCCTCGGCGCGCTCGTTCACGAGGTACTGCGCCCAGCGGCGGCGATCTCGGTCGGTCGGTGCGGTGGGCGCGCTCACTCGGGCCTCCAGTCGGGGGTGGGACTCGTCAACGCTAGTCAGCCCCCGGTCCTCGACCGGTCCCGAATCCAGGATTGCCAGCATTTCGGGGTTCCGAACCGCCCTCGCCGCAGGCCGGTTCAGCGCGTGTCAGGAATGGACGCGTTTGCGGAGCACCTCGATGCGCGCCTGCAGCTGGGCGACCGTCGCGTGCGAGACGGCAGGGCCCCCGCAGATGCGGCGCAGCTCCGCGTGCACCAGGCCGTGCGCCTCGCCGGTCTGCCGCGCGTAGAGGCCGACGAGGCTGTTCAGCAGCTGCCGCTGCTCCTTGAGCGTGCGGTGCAGCGCCTGCGGCAGCGCCGGCTCCGCTTCGGTGGGAGCGGCGCGCTCCTGCGCCTCCCGCGCGGAGCGGTGGCGGGACTGCCGCGACACGCGCGACATCAGCACCTCGTGCACCTGGTCGGGCTCGAGCAGGCCGGGGATGCCGAGGAACTCCTCCTCTTCGAGCGAGCCGGGCACCGCGAGCTGTCCGAACTCCTTGCCGTCGAACAGCACGCGGTCGAAGTGAGCCTGAGAGCCGAGTGCCTGGTACTCGAACTCCTCCTCGAGGGCGTCGGACGCCTTGTCCTCGCGCTCGGCGGCGTTCATGAGGTCTTCTTCGGCGTTCCACTCGTCGTCGCCGTCGGAGTCGCGATCCAGCGCGTGGTCGCGCTGCGCCTCCATCTCGCTCGCGAGTGCCAGCAGCTGCGGCACGTTCGGCAGGAAGACGCTCGCGGTCTCGCCGCGGCGGCGGGCACGCACGAAGCGGCCGATGGCCTGCGCGAAGAAGAGCGGGGTCGAGGCGCTGGTCGCGTACACGCCGACTGCGAGCCGCGGCACGTCCACGCCCTCCGACACCATGCGCACCGCCACCATCCAGCGGCTCGTCGATGTCGAGAACTCCTCGATGCGGCTGGATGCCTCGGCCTCATCGGAGAGCACCACCGTCGGCGGCTCGCCGCTCAGCTGATGCAGGATCGCGGCGTAGGCGCGCGCGGCGGTCTGGTCCGTCGCGATCACCAGGCCGCCGGCATCCGGAACATGCTCCCGCACCTCGGTGAGACGGCGGTCGGCCGAGCGCAGCACCGCGGGGATCCAGTCGCCCTCGGGATCCAGTGCGGTGCGCCACGCCTGCGACGTGATGTCCTTGGTGTTGTCCTGCCCGAGCTGGGCCTCCATCTCCTCGCCGCTCTTGGTGCGCCACCGCATCTGGCCGGCGTAGACGAGGAACAGGACCGGACGCACGACGCCGTCTTCGAGTGCGCGTCCGTAGCCGTACGCGTAGTCGGTGCGCGAGACGCGGATGCCCTTGGAGTCGGGGTGGTACTCGACGAACGGGATGGGCGCGGTGTCGCTGCGAAACGGCGTGCCGCTGAGCAGCAGCCGTCGGGTGGCGCGGCCGTACGCCTCGCGGAGCGCATCGCCCCAGCTCAGGGCGTCGCCGCCGTGGTGCACCTCGTCGAGGACGACGAGCGTGCGCGCATCCATCGTCAGGCGCTGGTGGACGGATGCCTTCACCGCGACCTGCGCGTACGTCACAGCCACGCCGTGGTACTGACGGGCGGGTGCGACGTGGCGGTTGCTGAACGCCGGGTCGAGACGGATGCCGACGCGCGCCGCCGCATCGGCCCACTGGGTCTTCAGGTGCTCGGTGGGGGCCACCACGACGATGCGGTCGACGATCCGACGGCGGAGCAGCTCGCTCGCGAGGCGCAACGCGAATGTCGTCTTGCCGGCGCCCGGGGTCGCCGCGGCCAGGAAGTCGCGGGGGCCGGCGCCGGCGCCGTCGGGCCCGTCGAGCGAGAAGTACAGGTCGAGCGCTTCGGCCTGCCAGGCGCGAAGGCGCTGCGCGGTGCCCCAGGGGGCGCGCTGCGGGTACGTGGGCGAGAGGTGCTCGGCCGCGAAGCTGCCGATGTGAGGCTCGGCCGCGTGGGTGTCGGAGGTGTCGGAGGTGCGGGCGTCGGCGCGCGATTCGATCGTCGTTTCGTCCGTCACCGAATGCCCCTCCCCCGTAGACAACGAGTCACCACGATAGACGACCGGCACGACATCGAGGGTCGGCGTCCGGGGGTAGCCTGACTCTCGGTCACGAGCCGAGGACCGGAGGAAGCATGCTCACCACAGAAGATGCCCGCACGCCGCAAGGCGACAACGCAGGACCGCACCCGTGGCGGCGTTACGTCGCGATCGGCGACTCGTTCACCGAGGGCGTCGGCGACCCCGAGCCGGCGGCGGCGAACGGCCTCCGCGGCTGGGCCGACCGTGTGGCCGAGGTGCTGTCGGAGCAGGTGGACGACTTCGCCTACGCCAATCTCGCCGTCCGCGGCCGCCTCATCGGCCAGATCGTCCGGGAGCAGATCGAGCCGGCGATCGCCCTGAAACCCGACCTGGTGACCTTCTCGGCGGGGGGCAACGACGTCATCCGTCCGAACAGCGATCCCGACCGGGTGGCACAGCTCTTCGAGGACGCGGTCGTGCGCCTCTCGCGCGACGGTGCGACAGTCGTCGTCTTCACCGGCATCGACACGGCGTTCACGCCGGTGTTCCGCGGCATCCGCGGCAAGGTGGCGATCTACAACGAGAACATCCGCGCGATCGCCGACCGGTACGACTGCATCGTGGCCGACCAGTGGGCGCTGAAAGAGGTGCAGGACATGCGCTTCTTCGACGACGATCGCCTCCACTACAACGCGCTGGGCCATCACGAGGTGGCGCGCATGGTGCTGCGGGCGCTCAACGTGCCGAACGATCTGCAGCCGATGCAGCCCGACCCGCTCCCGCTCCGCACCTGGCGCGAGGCTCGCGCCGTCGATCTCGTCTGGGCGCGCGAATACCTCGTGCCCTGGGTCCTGCGGCGCCTGCGCCACCAGTCTTCGGGCGACGCCATCACGGCGAAGCGTCCCGATCCACTGCCGGTCACGAGCACTCTGCCGGAGGCCGATTCGTCGTCCCTCCCGTCTCTCAGTCCTGAGGCTGCGGCCTCCCGCGGCGAGGAGGACTGAGATGAGCGTGCATCTTCTGACCGGAGCGGGCTCCGGCATCGGCGCGGCGCTCGCCGACCGGCTGGCCGAGCGCGGCGACGACCTGTGGCTTCTCGCCCGCGACGCCGGCCGGGCTGCGCAGCTGCGCGAGCGGTTCCCGGGCGCGCAGACCCTGGTGGGCGACCTCGCGGAGCCCTCCCGGCTGTCGTGGGCCTTCGGCCACCAGAGCACGCCTTCCCGGCTCGACTCGCTGATCCACGTCGCCGGCATCGTCGAGCTGGGCACCGTCGCCGAGACGCCGGTCGGGACGTGGCAGCAGCAGCTCAACGTGAACGCCGTGGCCCCCGCCGAGCTCACGCGGCTCCTGATCACGGCACTCCGGATCTCACGGGGCCAGGTGGTCTTCGTCAACTCGGGTGCCGGTCTTCGCGTCAGCCCGGAGTGGGGCGCGTACGCCGCGAGCAAGTTCGCGGTGCGCGCGATCGCCGACGCGCTGCGCGAGGAGGAACGCGCCAACGGCATCCGGGTGACGACGGTGTACCCGGGTCGCACGGCCACCCCGATGCAGGAGAAGGTGCACCAGCAGGAAGGGGCCGACTACGACGCCTCCCGCTGGATCGATCCGGCGTCGGTCGCCACGACGATCCTGGCGGCGCTCGACCTGCCGCGCGACGCCGAGCTCACCGAGCTCACCGTGCGACCGGGCGCCTGAGGCTCACCGGACGACGGCGGTTCAGCGGGCGCGGAGCTCCCACAGCGCGACCGCGCTAGCCGCAGCGACGTTGAGCGAATCGACGTGCCCCGCCATGGGGATCGTGACGACGACGTCGGCGACCCGGAGAGCGCGCCGCGACAGGCCGTCGCCCTCGGAGCCGAGGATCAGCGCCAACCTGTCCGGCCGACGCGCGCGGAATTCGTCGAGAGGCACCGCGTCGTCGGCGAGCGCGAGAGCGGCGAGCGAGAATCCGGCCCCGTGGAGCACGTCGCGCGCCTCGCCCCATTCGGGCAGGCGGGTCCACGGCACCTGGAACACCGTCCCCATGCTCACCCGCACGCTCCGCCGGTACAGCGGGTCGGCGCAGCGGGGGCTGACGAGCACCGCATCGGCACCGAGCCCGGCCGCCGCCCTGAAGATGGCGCCGACGTTGGTGTGATCGACGATGTCCTCGAGCACGACGACGAGCTGGGCGTCGGCGACGACGTCGGCCACGTCCGGCAGCACCGGCCGATGCATCGCGGCGAGCGCGCCGCGATGCACGGCGTACCCGGTCAAGGTCTCGGCGATCTCCGGAGCGACGACGTATACCGGCACCGCTGCGTCCGCGAGGACCTGCTCGATGTCGGCGAGCCACTTCTCCTGCACGAGCACCGACCGGGGACGGTGCCCTGCCGCGAGCGCTCGGGCGATGACTTTGGCCGACTCCGCGATGTAGAGACCGCCCTCGGGCTCGAGCACGCGCCGGAGGGCGACATCCGTGAGGTCACGGTAGTCCGCGAGCCGTACGTCTGAGGCGTCGGTGATATGGATCGCGTGCATCGGGTCCATCGTCGCACGGCGCGGGCCGGCTCACCCGCGCGTGCCGACCGCCGTCCAGGCGCGCGCGGTGACGGCGAACGCGCCTTCACCCAGTTCGTCGCGCAGCGCGTGCTCCAGGCGCGACACGCGGGCGTCATCGAGCGACGCGACATACCGACCGGCCGGACCGACGCCCAGCAGGAAGGGCTCCCACCATTCGTCGAAGCCGCCGAAGACCACCGTCGTCTCGACGATCGTCTGCGTCACGGCGCGCAGTCCCGCGCGTTCGAAGATGTCGACCAGCTGCCCTTCGGCGGCACCGCTGAGGGAGGCCTCCCCCCGCGCGCCGTCGTCGAGGCGGTGTGCGAGGCGCCAGAAGTCCGAGAGCGGCCCG
The DNA here is from genome assembly GCF_044987405.1 of Microbacterium sp. ZW T2_14. NCBI lineage: Bacteria > Bacillati > Actinomycetota > Actinomycetes > Micrococcales > Microbacteriaceae > Microbacterium > Microbacterium sp. ZW T2_14. The sequence goes on from NZ_JBJDRK010000002.1 coordinate 110,271, forward strand.
CCGCCACCGGCGTGATCCCACACGCACGCCGAGACACGGCCGCCTTCCGCCGTCACCCGCGCCATCTCGGTCACGCCCCGCACGGGGTCCTGCATGAAGTGCACGACGAGCTGCGCGAGTGCGGCACCGAACTCCGCGTCGCCGAAGGGAAGGTCCTCGGCGGCCGCGGCCCGCACGTCCACACCGGGACATGCCTCCACGGCGGCAGTGACGAACACCGGCTCAGGATCCACGGCGCTGACCGCCGGGGCGCCTCGGCGGCTCACGAGCTCGCGCGTGAGCATGCCAGGACCGCAGCCGACGTCGAGCACGCGCGCGCCCGGGTCGACGCCGTCGAGCCCGACGGTCGCGAACTCTCGCGCCAACGGCGTCGAGAAGCGGCCCATGAAGCGCGCGTACGCCTCAGCGCTGACACCTCCGAAGCTGCCCACGCGCTCATCCTGGCACGAGGGGCGGCGCCGTAACATCCCGGAAAACCGAGGGGCCTACACTCGACGCGAAGGGGGTGCGCCGTGACGACGATCGCGACCGGCTTTGACGCACGGACGACGGATGCCGTCACCGCCGCCCTCGCCACGCTCTCAGGCCGCCGCATCGCGGTGCTGACCGGTGCCGGTGTCTCGACCGATTCGGGCATCCCCGACTATCGCGGCGCGGGTGCGCCGGTGCGCACGCCGATGACGGTCGAGCAGTTCCTCTCCAGCGATGCCTCGCGGCGCCGGTACTGGGTGGGCAGCCACCTCGGCTGGAAGGCGTTCGCGGCGGCCGAGCCCAACGCCGGTCATCGCGCCATCGCAGACCTCGAGGCGCGGGGCCTGGCCACCGGCGTCGTGACCCAGAACGTCGACGGCCTGCATGTGCGCGCCGGAAGCCGGCGCGTGGTCGAACTGCACGGCACGATGCGCCGCATCTTCTGCACGCACTGCGGCCAGGTGTTCGATCGCCGTGACCTCGCTCGCCGCGTCGAGGACGACAATCCGTGGATCACCGTGCCCGAGAACGTCGCGCTCGGCCCCGACGGCGACGTGCTCCCCGAGAGCACCGAGGGGTTCCGCATTCCCGCCTGCAGCGTCTGCGGAGGGATGCTCAAGCCCGATGTCGTGTTCTTCGGCGAGTTCATCCCCGCCGAGAAGTTCCGCGAAGCGGAGCAGCTCGTGCACACGAGCGAAGCGCTCGTCGTCGCCGGCTCGTCGCTCGTCGTCAACTCCGGCATCCGGCTCCTCGAGCGCGCCCGTCGCCGACGTCTCCCCGTCGTCATCGTGAATCGCGGCGCGACACGCGCAGACGCCCGCGCGACGGTCAAGATCGATGCCGGCACGAGCGAGGTCCTCCGGGCTCTGGCCGACGGGCTGCCCCAGCTCTCCTGACGGATCGCCCATGCAGGCGCCCCGGGTAGGCTCGGGGGGTGACCGCCCTGATCCTGATCCGCCACGGCGAGACCGACTGGAACCGCGACCGGCGCATCCAGGGCGCGACTGACATCCCCCTCAACGACACCGGCCGCGCACAGGCGCGCGCCACCGCGGCGGCGCTGCGCGGGCGCCTGGGAGGTGCTGATCGACCGGCAGGGGCGATCCCCGCGACGATCGTCTCGAGCGATCTCGCCCGTGCGCGCGAGACGGCGGAGATCATCGCCGCCGAGCTGGGGCTGGCCGCTCCCCGGGCCTACCGTGGGCTCCGGGAGCGGGCGTACGGCGACGCGGAAGGCGTCGGGCTGGACGAGTTCCGCGAGCGGTGGGGCGACTCGTACACCGCCGAGGTGCCCGGAGCCGAGCCGTGGACCGACCTGCGCACCCGCGGCATCGCCGCGCTCGGCCGGGCCGTCCGCGACCATCGCCGCGCCACCGCGCCCGCTGCCTCCTCGTTGATCGTCGTCAGCCACGGTGCGCTCATCCGCGAGATGATCCGGCACGCCACCGCCGACGAACTGCCTCCCGCCGGCGAGCGGCTCCTCAACGGATCCGCCCATGACTTCGTCTACGAGCGCGATCACCTCAGGCTCGTCGCCTACGCGGGGCTCGTGACCTAGGCTCGGCGCCTAGGCTCGGCGCCCGGGCCGCGCCCGCCGCCATCCACGAGTAGGCGCAGTGAGCGCGCGCCCGGCGCTCATCCGTTCGCGCGGGACAGGACGCCGCGCGCATGGCGCAGCACCGGCTCGTCGACCATTCGTCCCTGGTACGAGAACACGCCTCGCTCGGTCTGCGCCGCGCCGAGCACGGCACGCGCCCACGCGACGGCCTTCTCATCGGGACGATAGGCCGCGCGGATGATGGCGACCTGGCTCGGGTGGATGCAGGCGGTGGCGCGGAATCCGGATGCCGCGGCATCCGCTGCCTCGATGGCCAGGCGCTTGGCGTCGTCGATGTCGAGGTGGACCGCGTCGATCGCGGCCTTGCCGCGGGCGCCCGCCGCGAGGAGGACGCGCGAGCGGGCGTAGCGGGCGATGTCGCGGTAGCGCCCGTTGGGCTTGCGGCTGGACGTGCCGCCGAGGCTCGCGACGAGGTCCTCCGCTCCCCACATCATCGCCACGACGTTGTCGAGGGCGGCGATGCGGTCCGCCTGCGCGACGCCCTTCGCCGTCTCGCACAGGGCGACGACCTGGAACCGCGCGTCGATGCGGCCGATGCGCTTGGGCGACTCGGACTTGGCCACCATGATGCGCCGGTAGTCGGTCTGCGAGAGCGTCGCCATGTCGGCGGTGAACTCGTCGGACTCCGGCGGGTTGACGCGCACGATGACGCGCGCCGGGTCGAGCTCCGACTCGATCAGGTGGCCCCGGGCCGCCGTCTTGTCGGAGGGCGCCACCGCATCCTCGAGGTCGAGGATGACGGCGTCCGCACGATCGAACGCTTTACCGTACCGTTCCGGGCGGTCCGCGGGGCAGAACAGCAGCGCGGGGCCGAGGTCGAAGCTCATGGGGTCCTCTCGGGGATCTGGGGTGCGCACCACATCAGGGCGGTCCGCGTGGCGAGCGCGACGACATCACCGCGCTGGTTGCGTCCGGTGTGGCGCAGCGTCACGATGCCCTGCCCGGGACGGGATGCCGAGAGCCGCTTGTCGACGACCTCCGTCTCGGTGTACAGCGTGTCGCCGTGGAACAGGGGCGCGGGGAACGAGATGTCGGTGAGTCCGAGCTGCGCCACGAGCGTTCCCTGCGTGATCTGCGAGACGGATGCCCCGACCATCGTCGCCAGCGTCCACATGGAGTTCATGAGGCGCTGGCCGAACGGCTGCGACTCCGAGAACGCGGCATCCAGGTGCAGCGCCTGCGTGTTCATGGTGAGCGACGAGAACAGGACGTTATCGGCCTCCGTTGCGGTGCGACCGGGGCGATGCAGGTACGTCGCGCCGACGACGAGCTCGTCGTAGTACAGGCCCCGTTGGATGATCGCGGTCGTCTCGTCGGTCACTCCTGTCACGCTACCCTCACGCCACGCCCAGCGCCCGTGCGATCACGAGCAGCTGCACCTCGTTCGTGCCCTCGCCGATCTCGAGGATCTTCGAGTCGCGGTAGTGGCGCGCGACCGGGTACTCGTTCATGAACCCGTTGCCGCCGAAGATCTGGGTCGCGTCGCGCGCGTTGTCCATCGCCGCGTCGCTGGCGGTGAGCTTGGCGATCGCCGCCTCGGTCTTGAACGGCTTTCCGGCGTCGCGCAGCCGCGCGGCGTGGTGCCACGCGAGGCGCGCGTTGTGCACGCGCAGCTGCATGCGGGCGAGGAGGAACTGGATGCCCTGGCGCGTGGCGAGCGCGTCGCCGAACACGGTGCGCTTCTTGGCGTAGTCGACCGCGGCCTCCAGGCATCCTTCCGCCGCACCGGTCGACAGCGCCGCGATCGCGATGCGTCCCTCGTCCAGGATGTGGAGGAAGTTCGCGAAGCCGCGACCTCGCTCGCCGAGGAGATTCCCCTCGGGCACCCGCGCGTCCTGGAACGTCAGCGGATGCGTGTCGGAGGCGTGCCATCCGACCTTGTCGTAACCCGGCTCGACGGTGAAACCCGGTGTGCCGGACGGCACGATGATGGTCGAGATCTGCTTGCGGCCGTCCTGCTCCCCCGTGACAGCGGTGACGGTGACGAACCGGGTGATCGACGTCCCCGAGTTGGTGATGAACTGCTTCGAGCCGTTGATCACCCACTCACCGCCCTCGAGCCTCGCCGCGGTGCGGGTGGCGCCGGCGTCCGAGCCCGCCTCGGGCTCGGTGAGCCCGAAGCCCGCGAGCGCCCTGCCCGCCAGCAGATCGGGCAGGAGCGCCTGCTTCTGCTCCTCCGTGCCGAAGCGGAACACCGGCATCGCACCGAGGCTGACGCCGGCCTCGAGCGTGATGGCGAGGGACTGGTCGACACGGCCGAGCGCCTCGATCGCGAGGCAGAGTGCGAAGTAGTCGCCACCCTGCCCGCCGTACTCCTCGGGGAACGGCAGCCCGAACAGCCCGAGCTCCCCCATCTGCGCGACGACGTCCATCGGCAGGGTCTTCGTGCGATCGGCCTCGTAGGCCTGCGGGGCGACGACCTCGTCGGCGAAGTCGCGCACCATGCGGGCGAGCTCTCGCTCGTCGTCGGTCAGGTTGGAGTGGTCCATGGCTTCCTCGGGTTTCAGGAGGGGGTGTCGGATGCCTCGTGGGCGGGTTCTGCGGCGGTGACGTGGGCGAGCACCTGGTCGCGGCGCACCTGTTCGCCGGTGGCGACATCGAGTCGCACCACGCCTGCGTGGGGCGCGACGACCGGGTGCTCCATCTTCATGGCCTCGATCGTCACGATGCGGTCGCCGGCGGCGACGGCCGCTCCGTCGGCGACGTGGAGCGCCACGACAGCCCCCGGCATGGGGGCGCGCAGCTCCGGGTCGGTGGCGGCGGCGGCGCGATCGCGTGCGGCGAGGCGCTTCTCCATCGCCTCCCGGCGGGTGAGGGGGCGAAGGCGGTGGGTGGCGCCGTCGGCGTGCACCCAGAGCCACCCGTCGCCGTCCGTGGCGACGACCACGCCGGGCGGGAGGGATCGCCCGATCGGCCGCGCGCCCCACCGGCCGGCGCCGGTCGAGGCGGTCGCCTCCGGCCGGCGTGCGCCGACGGAGACCAGCGGCGCTGCGCCCAGATCAGGCGCAGCGAGGACGGCGATCCCGCCGTCCTCCGACTCGACCGCGACCGTGCGAGGAGCCGGTGCACTCCCCGCGCGCCAGCCGGTGCCGGCGAGCCACAGCGGGCCGGCCGCTGCACGGACCGGCTCGCCCGCGCGCACGCGCGCGAGCTCTCCGGCCAGGGCAGCGGCGGCGAGCGCCGTCTCCCCCGGTTCCGGGGCCGTGTACGGCGGGAGGCGGTCGATCAGGCCGGTGTCCATACCGCCCGACCGCACTCCCGGATCGGCCAGCAGTTCGCGCAGGAACCCGATGTTGCTCTCTACGCCGAGGAGCACGGTCTCGGCGAGCGCGGCGTCGAGCCGCTCGATCGCCTGCGCGCGATCGTCGCCGTGGGCGATGACCTTGGCGATCATCGGGTCGTAGTCCGACGAGACCACGCTCCCCGACTCCACCGCGGCATCCGTCCGCACGTCGACAGGCTCACGCCACACCAGCACCTCCCCGGTCGCCGGCAGGAAGCCGCGCTCGGGGCTCTCGGCGTACACGCGAGCCTCGATGGCATGACCCTCGAGGCGAACAGCGTCCTGCGTGAGCGCGAGCGGACGGCCCGCCGCGACCAGGAGCTGCTGCTCGACCAGGTCGATCCCGGTGACGAGTTCCGTCACCGGGTGCTCGACCTGCAGTCGCGTGTTCATCTCGATGAAGAAGAACTCATCGGGGCGGTCGCCGGCCACGAGGAACTCGACGGTGCCGGCGCCGCGGTAGTCGACGCTCTCGGCGGCAGCGCACGCTGCGGCTCCGAGGCGCGCGCGGGTGGCGGCATCCACCACCGGCGAGGGGGCCTCCTCGATGACCTTCTGATGCCGTCGCTGCAGCGTGCACTCCCGCTCACCCAGGTGGATGACCGAGCCGTGCGCGTCGGCGAGCACCTGCACCTCGATGTGGCGCGGGCGCTCGAGGAGGCGCTCCAGCAGCAGCGTGTCGTCTCCGAACGCGGCGGCGGCGACCCGGCGCGCGGTCGCGAGAGCATCCGGCAGCTCCGCCGCCGAACGCACGACGTGCATCCCCTTTCCGCCGCCGCCCGCCGACGGCTTGACCAGCAGCGGGTAGCCGGTCTGCCCCGCGGCGACGGCGATGTCGGCATCCGTCATTCCGACGGCACTGAAGCCGGGGACGGTCGGCACGCCGTGTGCGGCGACGTGCTCCTTCGCACGGATCTTGTCGCCCATCACGTCGAGGGCGCGCTCCCCCGGTCCGATGAACACGATCCCGGCGTCGGCGCAGGCGCGCGCGAACCCCGCGTTCTCCGACAGGAACCCGTAGCCCGGATGGATCGCCTCGGCACCCGTCTCGCGGGCGGCCCCGATCACCGCAGCGATGTCGAGATAGGACGCGGATGCCGCAGCCGGCCCGATGCGCACTGCGATGTCCGCCTCCCGCACGTGGGGCGCGTCGGCGTCGGCGTCGCTGTAGACGGCGACGGAACGGATGCGGAGCCGCCGCAGGGTGCGGATCACCCGGCGCGCGATCTCGCCGCGGTTGGCGACGAGCACGGTTGAGAACCCTTCGACAGGCTCAGGGACCGGGAGAACAGGCCCAGGGACCGGGGGAAGTGGAGACGTCATGGGGATCACATCCGGAAGACGCCGAAGCGCGGTTCGGGCAGCGGGGTGCGCGAGACGACGTCCAGCGCCAGTCCGAGCAGGTCGCGGGTGTCGAGCGGATCGACGACGCCGTCGTCCCAGAGCCGGGCGGTGGCGTAGTAAGGGCTCCCCTGCTCCTCGTACTGCGCACGGATCGGCGCCTCGAACGCCGCCTGGTCCGTCTGCGACCACTCCTCGCCGCGGGCCTCCAGCTGATCGCGCTTCACGGTGGAGAGCACCGACGCGGCCTGGTTCCCGCCCATCACCGAGATGCGGCTCGCCGGCCAGGTCCAGAGGAACCGCGGCGAGTACGCCCGGCCGCACATCGAGTAGTTGCCGGCCCCGAACGAGCCGCCGATCACGACGGTGAGCTTGGGCACCCGCGTGGTGGCGACGGCGGTGACCATCTTCGCGCCGTCCTTCGCGATGCCGCCGGCCTCGGCATCCCGTCCCACCATGAAGCCGGAGATGTTCTGCAGGAAGAGCAGGGGTGTGCCTCGCTGGTCGCACAGCTCGATGAAGTGGGCGCCCTTCTGCGCGGATTCGCTGAACAGCACGCCGTTGTTGGCGACGACGCCGACGGGGTGGCCGTGGATCCGTGCGAAGCCGGTGACCAGCGTGTCGCCGTAATCGCGCTTGAACTCGTGGAACTCGCTCCCGTCGACGAGCCGGGCGATGACCTCGCGCACGTTGTAGGGCTGGTTGACGTCGACGGGGACGACGCCATACAGATCGGACGGGTCGACGGCGGGCGGGACGCTCGCCACGACATCCCACGCGGGCGCTGCCGGAAGCGGCAGGGTGGCGACGATGTCGCGGACGATCTCGAGGGCGTGCTCGTCGTCCTCGGCGAGGTGGTCGACGACGCCCGAGCGGCGGGCGTGCAGCTCTCCCCCGCCGAGCTCCTCTGCGGTGACGACCTCGCCGATGGCCGCCTTCACGAGCGGCGGTCCGCCGAGGAAGATCGTGCCCTGGCCCCGGACGATCACCGTCTCATCGCTCATGGCAGGCACGTACGCGCCTCCCGCGGTGCAGGAGCCGAGGACCGCGGCGATCTGCGGGACGCCGGCGGCCGAGAGCCGCGCCTGGTTGAAGAAGATGCGCCCGAAGTGGTCGCGGTCGGGGAACACCTCGTCCTGCATGGGCAGGAACGCGCCGCCCGAGTCGACGAGATAGATGCATGGCAGGCGGTTCTCGAACGCGATCTCCTGGGCGCGGAGGTGCTTCTTCACGGTCAGCGGGTAGTACGTGCCGCCCTTGACGGTGGCATCGTTGCAGACGACCATCACCTGGCGGCCGTGGACGAGTCCGATTCCGGCGATGACGCCGGCGGCCGGCGCCTCGCCGCCGTACAGCCCTTCTGCAGCGAGCGGTGCGATCTCGATGAAGGGACTCCCCTCGTCCAGCAGCCGCGTGACGCGGTCCCGGGGCAACAGCTTGCCCCGAGCGACATGGCGCTCGCGGGAGGCGGCGGGTCCGCCGAGGGATGCCGCGGCGAGCCGCTCTCGCAACCCCCGGGCCAGCTCCGCCTGCGCTTCATGGGTGCGCGTGAAGGCCCCGTCATGCACCGCTGCGGTGCTCAGCACGCTCATCTGCGCCTCCCGTGTCATCCGCGTCGACGTCACGATCGGATCACGTCCGTTGTCCTGACGCGATCGAATTGGTTAGTGTTCACTAACTGAACCTCAGGTTAGCGATCCTTAACTGAAATGACAAGCGGAGAACTGACATGACGAACGCCGCCACCGACCGCCATCGCGCGAAGGCCGACCGCCACGCGGCCATCCTCCGTGAGGCGGCGACGCTGTTCGCCGAACGCGGCTTCAGCGGTGTCAGCCTCGAAGACATCGGCGGAGCGGTGGGCGTCAGCGGACCGGCGCTCTACCGGCACTTCGCCAACAAGCAGGCGCTGCTCGGAGCCATCCTCGTCGAAGTCAGCGAGCGGCTCCTCGCGGGCGGCCAGGCGGTGCTGTCGGACCACGACGCACCCACCGACCAGCTCGATGCCATCATCGCGTTCCACGTCGAGTTCGCCCTGCGCGACGCCGACGTCATCCGGGTGCAGGATCGCGATCTCGCCAGCCTCAGCGACACCGACCGCCACACCGTCCGCCGCCTCCAGCGCGAGTATGTGGAGGTGTGGATCGGCATCCTCTCGACCATCCACCCGGAGCGAGACGAGGAGGATCTGCGCGTACGCGCGCATGCCTGCTTCGGACTCATCAACTCGACGCCCCACACGGTGCGCGCGGCGCGGGCGCGCTCCGGCGACCGGGACGTGCGCGGCATCCTCCGCTCGATGGCGCGCGCTTCGCTCACGGCCTGACCGGTCCGGTTGGCCTAACCTGGACGAACCATGGCGGGGGACGGCCACACGGACGACGCGCAGCCGGAGGTGTCCGGCGACGCGGAACGAGTCGTGCGCCCGCGCGCAGAGAGCAGCGACAGCTCGCGGCGCGACTTCCTGAAGCTCGGTGGCATCGCCACGGCGGGGCTCGTGGTCGGCGGCGCAGTCGGCGCGGCGGCGGGTGCCGCCATCGGCCACGAGCTCGGCGTGCGCGAGGGATCGCTCGACCTGGCTGCCCTGCCCGCGCGCTCCGAGCCCGGCTTCGATCATGTCGTCGTCGTCATGGGCGAGAACCGCTCGTTCGACAACCTCCTCGGCTGGCTGTACACGCCCGACACCCTCCCCGATGGTGCGACGTTCGACGGGCTCGCTTTCGGCGACTACGCCAACACCGCCCCGAACGGCGAGCGGATCGTGGCGCACACCTACAGCGGCCCCACCGACGAGGTGATGGGGCGCCCGAACCCCGATCCCGGCGAAGAGTTCCCACACGTCAACACGCAGCTGTTCGGCACGGTGGATCCCGCGTCGAATGCGACCAGCCAGGTCGGCGACATGACGGCGCCCTTCAACGCGCCGTCCTCCGCCACCGCGGCGACGATGAGCGGATTCGTCCGCGACTACTGGAACAACGTCGAGCGGCTGCGCCGCGGCCAGGCGCCCACGGTGGAGGAGGCGACCCACATCATGGGCAGTTTCTCCCCCGAGCAGCTGCCCGTGCTCTCGACGCTGGCCAAGGGCTTCGCGGTCTTCGACGCCTGGTTCGCCGCGGTCCCGTCGCAGACCTACTGCAACCGGTCGTTCTTCCACGCCTCGACCTCGCACGGCTTCGTCACCAACAAGCACGGCGGCGGCTACGACAAATGGCTCGACGCGCCGCCGGCGCCGACCGTCTTCAACCGGCTCGAGGAGGCGGGCCTCTCGTGGAAGATCTACTTCGACGAGATGCAGCTGGTGTCGCTGACGGGGATCATGCACGCTCCTGTGCTCGAGCAGTACTGGCGCACCGGTCGGTTCGGCCATATGTCGGAGTTCGCCGAGGACGCGGCAGCCGGCCGCCTGCCGGCCTACGCGTTCATCGAGCCGCGGATGGTCTACAACCACAACGACTTCCATCCGCCCTTCGGCGTGTACCGCGAGAGCGACGTCGACGGCGCCCCGGTGCTCGACTCCGCCATCTCCGATGTGCGCGCCGGCGAGAAGCTCATCGCGGACGTCTACAACGCCATCAGGTCGAGTGCCACCCCGGGCGGATCCAACGCAGTGAACACCCTGCTCCTGATCACCTTCGACGAGCATGGCGGCACCTACGACCACGTCCCTCCTCCCGCCGCCGTCCCCCCGGTCGCCGACGATGTGCCCGGCGAGATGGGCTTCACGTTCGACCGCCTCGGCGTGCGGGTGCCCGCGATCGCGGTGTCGGCGTACACGCGCAGCGGAACGATCGTGCACGACGAGATGCACCACGGCGCGGTGATGGCGACCCTCGCGCGTCTGCACGGCCTGCGCCCGCTCACCCGGCGGGACGCGACGGCGCGCGACCTGTTCTCGGTGGTCAATCTCGACGCTCCCCGGGATCCGTCGACGTGGCCCGTCGTGCACCCCATGTACGTGCCGCCGAATCCGCACGAGGACGAGCGGATCGACCTCCGCGACGGCGCGCACAAGGACAAGCCGCTGAGTCCGCCCGGCCGCGGACTGCTGGGCCTGCTGCTCGCGCGCTACGCACCGCCCGGTGCGCCGGAGCCCGAGACCTACGCCGAGGCGTACGAGGTGCTCCAGAAGCACGGTCTCGGCCTGTTCTACCCGAAGAAGAGCTGACCGGCCGACCCCCAAGGTGCCGGCCGATCAGCGGCCTTCTAGCGCAGCAGCATCGCCCGCCCGGGCTCGCGCAGGATGTCGGCGACGTCGACGAGGAAGCGCGACCCCTGCTCACCGTCCACGAGGCGATGGTCGAACGACAGGGCGAGCGTCATCACGTCGCGCAGGGCGATCTCGCCGCGATGCTCCCACGGCTGACGCCGCACCGCGCCCAGGGCGAGGATGCCGGCCTCGCCGGGATTGATGATCGGCGTGCCGGCATCGACGCCGAACACGCCGACGTTCGTGATCGAGAACGTGCCGCCCATCATGTCGGCCGGCGCGGTGCGCCCGGCGCGAGCGGTCTCGGCCAGCCCGCGGATGGCGTCCGACAGCTCCACCAGCGTGAGCTCCTGGGCATCGCGGATGTTGGGGACCACGAGGCCGCGGCCGGTCGCCGCCGCGATGCCGAGATTGACGTAGTGGTGCTCGACGATCTCCCCCGCCGCGTCGTCCCACTTCGAGTTCAGCCCCGGGTGGCGTGCGAGCGCGAGGCACACGGCCTTCGCGGCCACGGCCATGATGCCGATCCGGTGCTCCTGAAGGGCGCGGTCTGCGCGGAGCGACGCGATCAGCTCGCTCGTGGCGGTGACGTCGACGGTCAGGAACGTGGTCACGTGCGGCGCGGTGAAGGCGCTGCGCACCATCGCCTCCGCGGTCATGCGCCGGACGCCCCGGATGGGCGTGCGCGTCGTGCGCTCCCGTCGGTCGTCCGAGCGTGGCAGCTCGAACTGCTCGACCGGTTCAGCGGACTCCGCGGCTGTGGAGGTCGTCGCCACCGCGCCGACGCGCTCGGCGTAGGCCTCCACGTCGGCGCGTGTGATCACGCCGGACGCGCCCGTCGCCTCGACGAGCGCGAGGTCCACACCGAGCTGCTTGGCGAGCTTGCGCACCGGCGGCGTCGAACGGGGGCGCTCGACCGTCCGTTCGCCGACGTCGGCGAACGGGATCGCGTCGTGCGGCGCCGCTTCCAGGACTGCGGTGTCGGATGTCGCCGCGACGGTCCCCGCCACGCGCGCACGCCGCTGGGGCCGGGCCGCACTCCGGGGCGCGGCGCCGTAGCCGACGAGGTTCGGCTGGGAGGACGGTTCGGCGGCTTTCTCCTCGGCGGTCTTCTCCTCGGCGGCCGGCGCCGGCGCCGGCGGTGCGGACTCGGCCGCTCCGGTGTCGAACGAGATCAGCACCGAGCCGACCGCGATGACGTCGCCCGTCTCGGCGTGCAACGCCGTCACGGTGCCCGCGTACGGGGAGGGCAGCTCGACGACGGCCTTGGCCGTCTCGACCTCGGCGATCGTCTGGTTGAGGGCGACCGTGTCGCCCACGGCGACGAGCCACTGCACGAGCTCGGCCTCGGGAAGGCCTTCGCCGAGGTCGGGGAGCCGGAAGTCCTGCGCCATCAGTCGCGCACCCCGCTCAGGCTGTTCGGCCGGTCCATGACGCGATCGACGGCGTCGAGGATCCGGTCGAGGTCGGGCAGATGGTGCTTCTCGAGCTTCGCCGGCGGGTACGGGATGTCGTGGCCGGTGACCCGCTGGGGCGCCGCCTCGAGGTAGTTGAAGCACCGCTCGGTCACGCTCGCGATGAGCTCGGCACCGACGCCCGCCTCGCGGGCCGCCTCGTGCGTGACGACGACCCTCCCCGTCTTGCGGACGGATGCCGTCACGGTGCGGTAGTCGACGGGCGAGATGGATCGGAGGTCGATGACCTCGATCGACACGCCGTCGTCCTCGGCGGCGGTGGCGGCGTCCATCGCGGTCGCGACCTGCGAGCCGTAGGTCAGGAGCGTCACGTCGGTTCCCTCTCGGGCGATGCGCGCGAGACCCATGGGCGGAGCATCCGCCAGCTGGACATCGAGGTCCACCTCGCCCTTGGAGTGATAGAGGCGCTTCGGTTCGAAGTAGACCACGGGATCGTTCGACGCGATCGCCTGGCGCAGCATGACGTATGCGTCCTGCGGGTTCGACACCGCGACCACCCGGAGTCCCGAGGTGTGGACGAAGTAGGCCTCCGGCGACTCCGAGTGATGCTCGGCCGCGCCGACGCCGCCCGCCCACGGGATGCGGATCGTGATCGGCATCGTGACGTTGCCGCGCGTGCGGTAGTGCAGCTTGGCGACCTGGCACACGATCTGGTCGAACGCCGGATACACGAAGCCGTCGAACTGGATCTCGACGACGGGCCGATAGCCGCGGAACGCGAGCCCCACAGCTGTGCCCATGATGCCCGCCTCGGCGAGCGGCGTGTCGACCACCCGCTGCGAACCGAATTCGTCGAGCAGTCCGTCCGTGATGCGGAAGACGCCGCCGAGCTTGCCGATGTCCTCTCCCATGACGAGCACCTTGGGGTCGTCGGCCATGGCGCGGCGGAGTCCTTCGTTGATGGCCTTCGCCATCGTGAGCTGCGCCATCGTCACACCTCCTCGGCGGCGGGGGCGAACCCGTCGAGGTAGGCGCCGAACCACTCGCGCTGCTCGTCGATCCCCGAGTGCGGCTCGGCGTAGACGTTGTCGAGCACGGTGAGCGGCGCGCGGGTCGTGGCGGTCATCGCGGCCTCGCGCACACCGGCAGCGAGGGCGTCGGCATCGGTCTCGACGCGGGAGATGAACTCCTCGTCGAACTCGCCCCGTGCGCGCAGCAGTGCTTCCAGGCGGGTGATCGGGTCGCGGCGGCGCCACTTCTCGACCTCCTCCTTGTCGCGGTAGCGCGTCGGGTCGTCGGAGGTGGTGTGCGGGCCCATGCGGTACGTCACGGCCTCGATGAAGGCCGGTCCGTCGCCGCGGCGCGCGATGTCGAGCGCCCAGCGCATCGCCGCGAAGCAGGCGAGCACATCGTTGCCGTCCACGCGCATGCTCGGGATGCCGAAGCCCGGCGCCCGCCCGGCGATCGGGAACTTCGCCTGCACGGTGACGGGCTCGGAGATCGCCCACTGGTTGTTCGTGCACACGAAGACCACCGGCGCCTGGAACGACGCGGCGAACACCATCGCCTCGTTGACGTCACCCTGACTTGACGCGCCGTCGCCGAAATACGCGACCGAGACCTGGTCGGTGCCGTCGCGCTGGACGCCCATCGCATAGCCGACGGCGTGCAGCGCCTGGGCGCCGATGATGATCTGCTGCGTGGCGGTGTTGATGTCGTACGGGTTGTACGTCGAGTGCTCCTCGCCACGCCACGCGAGCACGAAGTCCGAGGGCTTGCCGCCGCGCGCGTAGACCACGCCGGTCTCGCGATAGCTCGGGAAGGCGAAGTCGTCGGCGCGCAGCGCGCGCGCCGTGCCGATCTGAGTGGCCTCCTGCCCCTGGCAGGGCGGCCACAGGCCGAGCTGGCCCTGCCGCTGCAGCGCGACACCCTCGGTGTCGATCCGTCGCAGCAGCACCATGTCGCGGTACAGGCCGCGCAGTGTGGTGGCGTCGACGTCGGCGACCCAGCGGTCCAGTTCGGGGTCGGCGATGCGCTCGCCGTCGGGAGTCAGCAGTCGCGCGACATCGTCGATGTCGGTGGCGAGGTCGGCTGTCGGTGTCAGGGTGTGCGTCATCGTCATCACTCCTCGTTGCGGGCTCCCTCGTGAGGAGCCGCTTCGCGTCCGCCGGCTTCGTCGCCGACTACCTCGAGGCTACGTCGGTCTCGCACCTCGCTCAAGCATTCATGATCTGCCTGAGCATGTTGATAAGTCACGACCGCTCAGACCGTGCTAACGTTTCGCACTATGAGTGCCCTCGATCACGTCGACCTTGAGCTGCTGGCAGCGCTCTCCGCCGATCCGCGAGCGACCGTCGTCGCACTCGCCGAACGGCTCGGCCTCTCGCGCAACACGGTGCAGGCCCGCATGTCCCGCCTGGAGAAGGCAGGGGTGTTCCTGTCGTACGAGCGGGCCATCTCATCGGCGTCGCTGGGCTTTCCGATCGAGGCGTTCATCAGTGTCATCGTGCGCCAGGCGGATCTCCCCCGCATCGCCGTCGAACTCGCCCGTGTACCCGAGGTGGTGCAGGCGCACGGCCTGTCGGGTCAGGTCGATCTGCTGGTGCGCGTCGCCTGCCGCGACACGCAGCATCTGTTCGACACCGACGCCCGCATCCTCGCCATCGAAGGGGTCGAGCGCACCGAGACGTCCCTCGTGATGGGCGAGGTCATCGCCCATCGGGTCACTCCGCTCATGGAGCTGGCGCGAGAGGAATAGGCACGGCAGGAGTGGCCTGCGCACTGCCCGTGGCGTCGGCGCGCACCAGCACGACGCCCACGAGGATCAGCGCGCCGCCGGCGAACTGGATCGGCGCGGGCACCTCGGCGAGGAAGATCCACGCGAACATGAGGGCGAACAGGACTTCCGACAGCCCGACGAACGACGCCACGCGCGAGCCGATGCGCGGAACCGCCATCACGCCGAACGCGTAGCCGAGCGTCGTCGCGACGCCCGCGACCCAGAGGAGCGGCATCCACCACGGTACGGCGGTGCCGGCCAGCACCACCGAGACGGCGGGAGCCTGGAAGGGCATGATGCCGGTGGCGCAGAGGATGCCCATCACGACGGCGCCGGTCAGCAGACCGCTCGCCGCCAGCGCGAGCGGCGGGAGATCGTCGCCGGCGCGCTCCGAGATCACGAAATAGGCGCACACGCAGACAGCCGCCGCGAGCGCGAGCAGGGTCCCGATCAGGTCGAACGACGCGCCAGAGATGTCGACGACCAGCACGAGCCCCACGATCGCCACGAGCGAGCCCCACAGCACGAGCGCGGACGGCGCCTTCCGGGTGCGCACCCACACGGCGACCACGAGCATGACCGGCGCGAGGTATTGGATCAGCAGGGCTACGGCCACCGGCATCCGCTGCATCGCGGAGAAGAAGAAGAGCTGGCAGCCGAGCACGGGCATCAGGCCGAAGCCGACGATGAGCCGCCAGTGCCGGCGCAGGAAGCCGCGCTGCCGCTTCATGGCAAGGAACAGCGCCGGTGACAGGACGAGTCCCGCGACACCCATCCGCACGAGCAGCGCCGCGCCGAGCGACCATCCGGCCTCGAGGAGCGGCTTGATGAACGGTCCGCTCGACGAGAACGCCAGCGCCGATGCCACGCCCATGATCAAGCCGGTGGTGCGCAGCCGGGCGCTCGAGCCGGGCGCCGCGCTCGGCAGGGCGACGGGACGGGACGCGGTCGAGGTCATGGGCGGCATCCGACTGTCAGGAGTGAAAGGTGCTTACACTGGTGACAGTACCCGACCGAGTTGTCAGGAGTCAACGTGGTTTTCATTCATGACACCGAGCAGAACCTGCGCGCGGCGTCGTACCTGGTGAACACGCTGCCCGGCTACGACGACGAAGACGCCCTGACGACCCTGGACGACTTCGACGACTACCTGCGGGTCAACCCCTACACCGGCGTGATCCGGCGCGACGCCGCAGAGCTCGCCGCCCTGCGCGACGTCCGGCCGCGCCTGCGGCAGCTGTGGGAGGTCGACCGCGACGGCGCCGTGCCGATCGTCAACGAGATGCTGCGCGACGGCAGGGCTCTCCCCCGGCTGGTCATCCACGACGGCTTCGACTGGCACATCCACGCGACCAGCGATGATGCGCCCCTCGCCACGCGCGTGCTCGTCGAAGCGGCGCTCGCGTTCGTCGACGTCATCCGCGCCGACGAGTACGACCGCGTGCGGATCTGCGCCGCGGACGACTGCGACGGCGTCTACGTCGACTTCTCGAAGAACGGGTCGAAGCGCTACTGCGACATCGGCAACTGCGGCAACCGGATGAACGTCAACGCGTATCGGCAGCGGAAGGCGCGACGAACCGCGTGATGGCGTCGGCCGCCGCTGCCGGCGTCTCGTAGTGGATCAGGTGCCCGACGTCCGGGATCTCGACGAGCTCCGCGTCGGGGAACATCGTGGCGAGGCGTCGCTCCGCCTCGATGGGCGTGATGTCGTCGCGCTGCGCCGCCACCAGCAGCGTCGGCTGCACGATGCGCGGCGCGAACGCGCGCACGTCGTTCGACACCGATGCCACGAACGCGTCGTGCAGCACGTCGCGGTCCGCGAAGCGCGAGAAGTAGGTGTCGTGCTGATCGTGCACGAATCGACGGATGCCGGGGTCCTTGGTCTTCGCCATCGATACGCTCATGACCCGCACGATGAGGCCGTTGCGCAGCAGTGCGTCACCGAGCCGCTTCGGGAGCTTCGCGCCCGCCCAGTAGTAGAAGACCGCGAGCCGCGTGAGAACGCCGCGCGGCCCCTCGAGCGCGGGCGCTCCGATCGGGTTCACGAGGATCATGCGCGGCGTCTGCAGACCGCCCGCGATCGCGGCCGCCACCACGATCGAGCCGAACGAGTGGCCGAGGATCACCGCGCCCGGCGCGACGGCGGCCGAGAACTCGCGGAGCCAGTCCGCATACAGCGCGAGATCGTGTCGTCGCCCCGGCACCGGTGCCGTCTCGCCGAACCCCGGCAGGTCGGGTGAGATCACCCGGAGCGACGGAAGGTGCGCCACCACCGGCTCGAGGCCGTGGTGCTCGCCGCGGAAGCCGTGGACCGCGACGATCGTGACGGCCGCATCGGCGGGACCGTAGACCCAGTACGCCGTGGACCCGCCCAGCACACCGACCTCGCGGCGCTCGACGGCGATCTCGTCGAGAAGGGGTGCGTAGGGGTTGGGCGCAGTCACGCGTCGAGTCTACGAGGCCCGCCCGGGCCTGGCCTGTGCGCGGTGCGCCTGTGCTCCGATGTCGGGGGCGACGCATACCGTGATCGGCATGAGCCGCCCGCGTCCCGAACAGCTGTCGCTCTGGGACGTGCCGGACTGGGTGCGGATGATCGGGGTGTTCGACCTCGAGACCACCGGCGTCGACGTCACCGCCGACCGCATCGTGACGGCCCATGTCGGACTGCTGGATGCCGCGGGCCGCGTCATCCGCGCACGTGATTGGCTCGCCGATCCCGGCGTCGACATCCCCGAAGGCGCCAGCGCCATCCACGGCATCTCGACCGCGCAGGCGCGTGCGCAGGGCCGGCCGGCCCCCGACGTCGTGGCCGAGGTGGTCGAAGCCGTGCGAGCACTGCTGGACGCCGGCATCCCGGTCGTGGCCTACAACGCGCCCTTCGACTTCTCGCTGCTGAAGTACGAGTCGCTCCGGCACGGTGTCGTGCCCATCGAGAATCCGTCGCCCGTCATCGATCCGCTGGTCGTCGACAAGGCGTACGACCGCTGGCGGAAGGGCAAGCGCACGCTCGAGATCGTCGCGGCGCACTACGCGGTGCGACTGGACGCGGCGCACGAGGCATCGGCCGATGCCGTCGCTGCCGGACGCGTGGCGCAGGCGCTCGCCGAACGCTTCGCTCCCTGGCTCCCCGACACCGTGCACGAATTGCACACCCGCCAGATCGGCTGGGCCCGCGCGCAGGCCGAGAGCCTCACCGAGTACTTCGTGCGCATCGGTCGGCTCGACCCCGAGGAGCGGCTCGACGGCCGCTGGCCGGTCCGCTGACCCGCTGACCCGCTGGCCGATCCGCTGACCCGCTGCGGAGCCACCGCCGCTCCCCGGCGGAAAGCAGAAGACCCCGCCGAGGCGGGGTCTTCCGTGCGGGCGTGCTTACTTGGAAGCGCCGCCGAAGTTCTTGAAGCGCTGGTTGAACTTCTCGACACGACCGGCCGAGTCCATGATGCGCTGCTTGCCCGTGTAGAACGGGTGCGAGGCGGACGAGATCTCCACGTCGATGACGGGGTACTCGACGCCGTCGAGCTCGATCGTCTTGTCGCTGGTGACCGTCGAGCGGGTGAGGAAGGTCTCGCCCGAGCCGAGGTCACGGAACACGACGGCCTGGTAGTCCGGGTGGAGGTCAGTCTTCATGATGGTCCTTTGAGGGTGGTGCCCTGGATTTTGCCAGGGCGGTCAAAGTCTGTGGTGCGAGCGCACCAAAGAAAGATTCTATCAGGCTCGCGAGCGCTTGCCGAACCGTCCCTCGACGGGCTCAGGAAGCGGCGACCGGCTGCGCGGCGCGGGCGGCGAAGCGGCCGCCGTCCTCGGTGAGGCGGATGGGGACGCCGAACGTGTCGGTGAGGGCCTCCGCCGTGAGCGTCTCGCGGATCGGGCCGGCCGCCACCGCCTGGCCGTCGCGCAGCAGCAGCACGTGCGTGAAGCCGATCGGGATCTCCTCCACGTGATGCGTGACCATGATCATCGCCGGCGTCGTGGGCGCCTGGGCGTAGCCGCTCAGCAGCATCAGCAGCTCTTCGCGGGCACCCAGGTCGAGGCTCGCCGTCGGCTCATCGAGGAGCAGCAGCTCGGGATCGGTCATGACGGCGCGCGCGATCTGCACCCGCTTCTGCTCGCCGTCGCTGAGCGTGCCGAAGGTGCGATCGGCCAGGTGGTCGAGCTTCCACTCGGCGAGCACCCGCAGGGCGCGGCGCTCGTCGATGTCTTCGTAGTCCTCGCGCCAACGGCCCAGCACCGAGTACGCGGCGGTCAGCACGACGTTGAGGACCGTCTCCTCGGGCGGCACGCGACGTGCCATCGCCGAGGACGCGAACCCGATCCGCGGCCGCAGTTCGAAGACGTCGGTGCGACCCAGTCGCTCGCCCAGGATCGTCACGGTGCCCGCCGAGGGGTGCAGCAGCGTGTCGGCCATCTGGAGCACCGTGGTCTTGCCGGCGCCGTTGGGCCCGAGCACGACCCAGCGCTCGTCGTCGTTGATGGTCCAGTTCAGGTGGTCGACGATGTTCCGGGCGTTTCGGCGGACGACGACGTCGGAGAACTCGAGCACCTGTGTCATGCGACCAGCCTAACGGCCGCCGGCAGCCACCTCCGCGTACAGCTCTGCCGTCTGATCGGCGATGCGCTGCCAGCTGAAGTCCTCGGTCGCCCGGCGCCGCCCGGCCGCACCGTACTGCCGCGCACGCTCCGGATCGCCCACCACCTCGGTCAGCACCCGGGCGAGGTCGGCCACGTAGCGCTCTGGGTCGATCGGCGTCCCGGTACCGTCCTGCACCTGCTCGATGGGCACCAGGCGCCCGGTGACCCCGTCGACGACGACCTCGGGGATGCCGCCGGTCGCCGTCCCGACGACCGCCGCGCCACAGGCCATCGCCTCGAGGTTCACGATGCCCAGGGGTTCGTACACCGAGGGGCAGACGAAGGTCGTCGCCGCGCTGAGGATCGTGCACAGCTCGTGGCGCGACAGCATCCTGTCGAGCCAGACGACGCCGTCGCGCGTGTCCTGCAGTCCCCGCACGAGCCCTTCGACCTCGGCCATGATCTGGGGCGTGTCGGGGGCTCCGGCGGCGAGGATCACCTGCACATCGGCGGGCAGGCGCTCGGCGGCACGCAGGAAGTAGGGCAGGCCCTTCTGCCGCGTGATGCGCCCCACGAAGACCACGGACGGCCTCGCGGGGTCGATGCCCAGCTCGCTCAGCAGCGCCGGATCCTCCACCGGATGCCAGGCGTCGACGTCGATGCCGTTGTAGATGACGCGAACCCGGTCGGGGTCCAGCGCCGGGTAGCTGCGCAGGATGTCTTCGCGCATGCCGTTGCTCACCGCGACGATCGCCGCGGCACCCTCATAGGACGACTTCTCGATCCAGCTCGAGACGGCGTAGCCCCCGCCGAGCTGCTCCGCCTTCCACGGCCGCAGCGGCTCGAGGCTGTGGGCCGTCACGATGTGCGGGATGCCGTGCAGCAGCGACGCCAGGTGCCCTGCGAGGTTCGCGTACCAGGTGTGACTGTGCACGACGTCGGCGCCGGCGACATCCGTCACGATCTCGAGATCCGTGCCGAGCGTCTGGACCGCGGCGTTCGCGCCCGACAGCTCCGCCGGCACGCCGTACGACGTCGTGCCCTCCTCGTCGCGCTCGCCGCCGAAGGCGCGCACCCGCACGTCGATGCTGGATCGCAGCGCCTTGACGAGTTCCGTCACGTGCACACCGGCTCCGCCGTAGATCTCCGGAGGGTACTCCTTGGTGACGATGTCGACTCGCATGTCTCGAACGCTAGTACACCGCCCGGAACGCGTCATAGTGTGGGGGCCATGCCAGCTGCACCCAAGGTCTTCGGAATCATCCTCGCCGGCGGCGAAGGGAAGCGGCTGATGCCGTTGACCGCGGATCGCGCCAAGCCCGCCGTCCCGTTCGGGGGCCAATACCGGCTCATCGATTTCGCGATATCGAACCTGATCAATTCGGGCCTTCGGCAGATCGTCGTCCTCACGCAGTACAAATCCCACAGCCTCGACCGCCACATCTCGCAGACCTGGCGGATGTCGGCGCTGCTGGACTCCTACGTCACTTCCGTGCCCGCGCAGCAGCGTCTCGGCAAGCGCTGGTTCTCGGGCTCGGCCGACGCGATCCTGCAGAGCCTCAACCTCATCAACGACGAGCAGCCCGACATCGTCATCGTGATCGGCGCCGACCACGTCTATCGGATGGACTTCAGGCAGATGCTCGCCGCGCACATCGAATCCGGCGCGCGGGCCACGGTCGCCGGCATCCGTCAGCCGATCTCGCTCGCGAACCAGTTCGGCGTCATCGACGTGGACCCCGAAGACCCGATGCGCATCCGCGAGTTCCTCGAGAAGCCGCAGAACCCGGTCGGGCTGGGCGACGCCCCCGACCAGGTGCTCGCCTCGATGGGCAACTACATCTTCGACACCGACGCGCTGATCGAGGCGGTCGAGTCCGACGGAGAGCTGCCGACCTCGAACCACGACATGGGCGGCGACATCATCCCCTACTTCGTCGGCAGAGGCGAGGCGGGCGTCTACGACATGAACCGCAACGACGTGCCCGGCTCGACACCCCGCGACCGCTACTACTGGCGCGACGTCGGCACGATCGACTCGTTCTTCGACGCGCACCGCGACCTGATCTCGACGCTGCCCATCTTCAACCTGTACAACACGGACTGGCCGATCCACTCGCAGGCGGTCAACTCGCCGCCGGCGAAGTTCGTGCGCGACTCGGTGGGCCGCATCGGCAACGCGATCGACTCGATCGTGTCACTGGGGTCCGTGCTGTCGGGCACGCATCTCGAGCGGAGCGTCGTCGGCCCGTGGACGCTCGCAGGGGGCGGCTCGACGATCACCGACTCGGTGCTCTTCGATCATGTCCACGTCGGCGCCGGCGCCCGCGTTCATCGCGCGATCCTCGACAAGAACGTGGTCCTCGACGAGGGCGCCACGGTCGGCGTCGACCGCGAGAAGGACCTCGCCCGCGGCTTCACGATCACCGACAGCGGCATCACCGTGGTCGGAAAGGGATTCCGCGTCGAGCGGTGACGCACGGTCGGGAGCGGGGACCGCGTCCCGCTAGCGTGGAGGGATGCCCGCCGCTCCCGCACGCTTCCTCGTGGTGCTCGACGCCGACTCGACCCTCATCCGCAACGAGGTCATCGAGCTGATCGCCGACGAGGCCGGGCGCGGCGCCGAGGTGGCGGCGGCGACCGAGGCCGCCATGCGCGGCGAGGTCGACTTCGCGACCAGCCTGCGCTCGCGCGTCGAGGCGCTCGAGGGGGTGCCGGTCGCCGCGTTCACGCGCGTGCTGGCGCGCATCGAGCCGACTCCGGGCGTGCGCGAGCTCATCCGGGCCGTGCACGAGCGCGGCGGCGCTGTGGGCGTGGTGTCGGGCGGCTTCCACGAGATCCTCGACACCGTCGCCCCCGACCTCGGGGTGGACGTGTGGCGCGCGAATCGGCTGGCCACGCGCGACGGCGCGCTGAGCGGCGTCGTGGACGGCGGGATCGTGGATGCCGCGGGCAAGGCGGCTGCGCTGCGCGAATGGTCCTCCGAGCGCGGCGTGCCGCTCACTCGCACCATCGCGATCGGCGACGGCGCGAACGACCTCGAGATGATGGCGGTCGCCGGACTCGGCGTGGCCTTCAACGCCAAGCCCGCCGTGCGGGCACGCGCCGACGTGGTGGTGGGGCCGGTCGACCTCGCCGAGGTCATCGCCCTTCTGCCCTAGGAGGTCTCGCGCTGGGCGGGTATCCCGATGTCGGTTCCCGTCGGTAGCGTCGGGGCATGCACATCATCCTCGTTCCCGGACTCTGGCTCGACGCGTCTTCGTGGGGTGAGGTCTCCCCCGCTCTCGAGGCCGCCGGGCACCGCACACATGCCTTGACCATGCCGGGTGTCGGGACGCCGGGCGCCGAGTCGGCCGGCATCGGCATCGCCGACTGGATCGCGGCGACCGTCGACGAGCTCGATCGCCTCGACGGTGCGGTGGCCATCGTCGGCCACTCGGGTGGCGGCAACGTGGCGTACGGCGCCGTCGACGCCCGGCCCGATCGCGTCGAGCACGTGGTGTTCCTCGACACCTTCCCGCCCGGCGAGGGCGGCTCCATCTCGGAGTTCCCCGTCGTGGACGGCGTGATCCCGTTTCCGGGCTGGGACTTCTTCGACGAGCCCGACGTGGCCGATCTCGACGCGCAGACGCGGCAGGAGGTCGCGGCTCGCGCGAAGTCCGTGCCCGAGCGGGTGCCGACCGACCCGATTCGACTCACCGACGAACGACGTCGAGCCGTGCCCGCCACCATCATCACGAGCACGGTGCCCGAGGCGCAGATCCGCGAGATCGTCGAGAAGGCTCCGTCGTGGGCGGCCGAACTCGCCGCGCTGCAGCGCCTGGACGTGATCGAGCTCGGGGCGCCGGGCGACGCCACGGGCCACTGGCCGCAGTTCTCCCGTCCCGGCGCGGTCGCCGAGGCGATCCTCCGGGCGATCGGCTGACCCTTCGACGGGCTCAGCGGCCGCCTGGCCGGGTCGCTGCGCACGTCGAAGCGCGGAGCAGTGCCCGGGCTCAGTGCCCCATGCCGAGGCCGCCGTCGACGGGGATCACGGCGCCCGAGATGTAGGCCGCGTCGTCCGAGGAGATCCACGTGACAACGCCCGCCACCTCGTCGGCCGACGCGAAGCGCCCGGCCGGGATGCTCTTCTTGTACTCGGCCTGCGTGTCGTCCGAGAGCTCGGCCGTCATGTCGGTCTCGATGAAACCCGGTGCGACGACGTTCGCGGTGATGCCGCGGGCACCCAGTTCACGGGTGAGCGAGCGGGCGAAGCCGACGAGGGCGCTCTTGGACGCGGCGTAGTTGATCTGGCCCGCCGAGCCGTAGAGTCCGACGACGCTGGAGATGAGCACGACGCGGCCCCACCGTGCGCGCAGCATGCCCTTCGACGCCCGCTTGACGACGCGGAAGGCGCCGCCGAGGTTGGTGGCGACGACGCTGTCGAAGTCCTCCTCCGTCATGCGCAGCAGCAGGGTGTCCTTCGTGATGCCGGCATTCGCCACCACGATCTCGACCGGACCGAGCGCTTGCTCGACCTCGGTGAAGGCGGCGTCGACGGATGCGGCATCCGTCACGTCCGCCCGCACCGTGAGGGTGCCCTCGGGACCCTCACCGGAACGCGCGGTCACCGCGACCCGGTACCCCTCGGCGACGAAGCGCTCCGCGATGGCGCGGCCGATGCCGCGGTTTCCGCCGGTGACGAGGACGACGCGATCGGTGGACATGGTGCACTCCCGGGGTTGTGGCGGATCCGCACCAGCCTATCGGCGCCCGCGCGCCGGTCCCGGCTCGTTTGACACCCCGGGGCACCGCTGGGACGCTGGGTCCAGACCCTGACGAAAGGCCCGCCGTGAGCGACCAGAACCCGCAGAACCCCGCACCGGAGCAGGGCGGCGCCTACCCGCCCGTTCCCCCCGCTCCGGCGCGGGCGCCGGAGCGGGGGGAACGGGCGGGTAGGCGCCGCCCTGCTCCGGCGCCCGCGCCGGGGGCATACCC